>NZ_JBVHTR010000012.1:55826-245017 GCF_055565775.1 Streptomyces sp. NPDC028331
GGGGCGACCCCTTTCCCCCCACATCCCTCTTCTCACCTCGAGCTGGGGGGAGCTTCCTCCCCCCCCCCCCCCCTTCCCCCCTCCCTCCTCTCCTCCCCCCCCCCCCTCCCCCCCCCCGACCGGTGCGACCTGTGCGGGGCCGACGTCGAGCCGGAGCACCGGCATCTGTACGACACTGGCCAGGAGGAGGTGCTGTGCGCGTGCCGGCCCTGTTCCCTGCTGTTCGTGGAGGAGGAGGCGAGCGAGGGGCGGTACCGGCTGGTGCCGCGGCGCCGGGTCCGGCTTCCGGAGGTCGGCACCCGGGAACTCGGCGTTCCGGTGGGGCTGGCGTTCTTCGTACGGCACACGGACGGCACCGTGACCGCGCACTACCCGAGCCCCGCGGGTGCCACCCGCTGGGAGGCGGACGCGGAGGCCTGGCGGGACGTCGTCGCCCGCTGTCCCCCGCTCGCCGGTCTCGTACCGGAGGTGGAGGCACTGCTGGTGAACACCGCGCGCTCCGCGAAACATCACTGGATCGTCCCCGTGGACGACTGCTTCCGGATGGTGGCGCTCGTCCGGCGGGAGTGGCGGGGCCTGTCCGGCGGCAGCCGGGTGTGGCCCGCGGTCGAGCGGTTCTTCGCGGAGTTGACCGAACAACCTCGATGACCCGGCAAGGAGCTGACGATGGGCAGGATCCGAGTAGGCAGACCGCAGGTCAAAACCTATACGCCCCGGCACGTCACCGGGCTGCACCAGGGGAACAAGGGCCCCTACCACCGGCAGCCCGGACACCACAGGGACGGGACGGCGGACGCACGCCGCTCGACCGGGATCCACTGGAAGAAGCACAACGCGATCATGAAGATCATGCCGAGCCTCTCCCCGGGGTGAGGCGCAGGCCACGGCCGCGCCCGAGCGGGCGCGGCCGGACACACGACGAGCGAGGAGTACGGAAGATGACGGCCAGACGAGTGCTGATGGCGGAGGCGCTGATCGTGGGCGGCGTGGCCCTGACCCTACTGGTGAGGGAGATGCCCGGAATCATGCGCGAGGTCAGGATCTGGCGGATGGTTGCGCTCCGGCACGGCTCCAGGCGCCCCCGCTGAACGTCGGCGCACGGTGTGTCACCTGGCTGTAAAGCACCGTTCGCCCCTAATGTCCCTTCCTGTTCACGCGTCCGGCGCGACACAACAGGAGCCCCATGACCACGCGGCAGTTCTTCGGGACGGTGTTCGCGCTCGAGTCCGCCCTCGCCGCTTTCGTGTTCGCCGTCGTCGTGGTGCTCGTGTTCCTCGCCGTGGCGCTGCGCCGGGCGGGGGCCCGGCGCGGCCCGTCGCGCCGGCTGGAGCGCACCCGTCCCGAAGCCTTCTACGTCGCCGTGCTGATCGCCGTGGCGGCCTTCCTGGTGGCCTACACCGCCCGGCAGAACCACGACGAGCACCACGCGGCGGCGCACGGCGATCCGGTGGAGGTGAAGGTCACGTCCTTCCAGTGGTGCTGGCGGTTCGACTATCCGCGGGCCGCCAAGCTGCTGAAGGTGACCGCCGACTGCCGCGGCGGAAGGCAGCCGACGCTCGTGGTGCCGACCGGGCGGCCGATCCGGTTCACGATGACCTCCCGGGACGTCATCCACTCGCTGTGGGTGCCCGACCTCCGCTACAAGCGGGACATCTTCCCGCACCACGTGAACACCGTCACCCTCACCGTGGACCGCGAGGGCCGCTGGACCGGCCGGTGCGGGGAGTTCTGCGGGGACCGCCACCACACGATGGACTTCTGGCTCAAGGCGGTGTCGCCCGCGGCGTACGACAAGTGGCTGGCGCAGCACACGGGAGCGCCGGCGGGCGGTACGCCCGCATGACGACCGCTCAGGCGCCGAGCGGATCCAGGCAGGTGCCGACGGGGAACTGGCTCGGCTGGGCGACCACCACCGACCACAAGCGCATCGGCCTGCTGACCATCGCCACCTCGCTGGTGCTGCTGCTGGTGATGGGGGTCCTCGCCCTGATCATGCGCAGCCAGCTCGCCGGTCCGGAGCTGGACCTGGTGGCCCCGCACACGTACAACGAGCTGTTCACCCTGCACGGCTCGGGGATGATCTACCTCGTCGTCACGCCGTTCGCGCTGGGGATCGGCGTCTACCTGGTCCCCCTGCAGATCGGTGCCCCGGCCGTCGCCGCGCCCCGCACCACACTGCTCGGCTACTGGCTCTACGTGTGCGGGGCCGTTCTGCTGCTGGTCAGCCTGGCCGCCTCCAACGGCAGCGCGAGCTCCGGCTGGTTCTCGTATCCGCCGCTGGCCGACAGCGACTACTCCCCCGGCGTCGGACCCGATCTGTGGATCGTCGGCGTCCTGGTCTCCACCACCGGCATGATCCTCATGGGCTGGACCGTGCTCTGGACGGCGCTGCGCAAGCGGACCCAGGGGATGACCATGCTGCGGATGCCCGTCTTCACCTGGTCCATGGTGGCCAGTTGTCTGATGGTCATCGGGTCCTTCCCCTCGCTCCTCGCCGCCCTCGTTCTGCTCGCCGTGGGCCGCGCCGACCCGTCCGTCTTCCATGCGAACGCGTGGAACATCGGCTACCAGCACCTGTTCTGGTTCTACGGCCACCCGGTCGTGTACGTGATGTTCTTCCCGTACCTGGGGGCGGTCGCCGAGGTGCTGGCCGTCTTCTCCGGGAGGGCCTTCTTCGGCTACAAGGGCACCGTCCTGTCCCTGCTGGTGTTCGCCGCACTGTCGATGAGTGTGTGGGCCCACCACATGTTCGCGACCGGGCAGGTCGCGAACGACTACTACTCCCTGACGTCGATCAGCCTGCTGGTGCCGGCCGGGGTGGAATACTTCGCCATGGTCGGCACGGTGCTCGGCGGCCGGCTGGTCTTCCGCACCCCGATGCTCTTCGCCCTGGCCTTCCTGCCGCAGTTCCTGATCGGGGGCCTGACCGGGATCATGGTCGGCACCCCGGTCCTCGACTACCACCTGACGGACAGCTACTTCGTGGTGGCCCACCTGCACTACGTGCTGTTCGCCGGCAGCGCCTTCGGGCTGTTCGCGGCCGTCTACTTCTGGTTCCCGAAGGCCACCGGTGTGGAGCTGGGCGAGCGCCTGGGCCGTCTGCACTTCGCGCTGCTGGTCATCGGCACCAACCTCACCTTCCTGCCGATGTTCGTGCTCGGCTACCAGGGCATGCCGCGCCGGGTCGTCAGTTACGCCTCCTTCGACGGATTCGGCCTGCTCAACCTGCTCGCGAGCTGCGGAGCCGCCGTGCTGGCGGCGGGCATGGTCGTGTTCGTCGTCAATGTGCTGTGGACGCTGCGCACACGCTCGCTGGGCCGCCATGTGCCCGCGCCGCCCGACCCCTGGGGCGCCAACACCCTGGAATGGGCCACCTCCTCGCCCCCGCCGCCGACGAACTTCACGCCCGAGTTCCCGGTGCCTCCGGTGAAGGGCCACGCGCCGCTGCTGACGCTGCGGGAGGAGCGGGCGCGGTCGGGCGGCCCGGCCGCGCTGTCCGGGAGCCGCGAGTGAAACGGCATGCGGCGGCGCTCGTGGTGGCGGGTTGGGGCCTGCTCAACGGCGTGCTGCTCGCGGTCCTCGCCGTCTACGGGGAGACGAGCCTCGTCTACTGGCTGTGGGGTTCGGCGGTGGCGCTGCTCGAACTGGCCGCGCTGCTGGTGCTCGGATCCTCGGAGGCCGGGCCGGACCAGCACACCCGCTACCGGCTGCCGCGCGGCGGCGCGGGGGCGGCCCTGCCCGCAGCGGCGGGGATCACCCTCGGTGTGCTCTGCTACGTCTACGGCTGGTGGCTGCTGGTCGTCGCCGTCCCGCTGCTGGGCGTGGCCGCGGCGCTCGCGGTGCGGCGGGTCCCCACCCCGGGCGAGGGATGAGCCGTGACCGGGCATCCGACGGCAGGCCCCGTGTGGAGCATGGCCCTGACCGGGCTGTCGGTGTCCGTGCTGGTGCCCGGCGTCCTCCGGGCCACCCGGCGGCATCCGGTGTGGCGGCGCCTGTCGCTGCCCGTGGCGGCCGCGCTGCCGTTCTTCGTCCTGCTGCACGCCGCGGTGACCCTCGCGCACGCCGGGGCCGCCCGGCCACCGGGCCCCATGGTCTGGTGGGAGGCGGCAGTGGTGGCGGCGGCGGTGTGGTTCTGGCTGCCGGTGGTGGGCACCCGGCACCGGCTCTCGGACCCCGGCCGCTGCCTGTACCTCTACCTGTCCATGCCGCTGCTCGACCTTCCCGCCGTGGGACTGATCGCCGCGGGCGAGGACGCGGCGGGGCTCGCCATGGTGGTGTCCATGCTGCCGGTCGGTCTCGCGGCGCTGGCGGTGACCTGGCGGTGGATCCACGCGGAGGAGGCCCGGGAGGCGGGACGCGCCGGCTGACCCCCAGCGGCGCCCTCAGCCGCTGTGGGCCTTCTCGAACTCCTCCGGGTCGGCGGTGACGGCCCGTACCGCCCGCACCTGCCAGTGGGCGGCGGGCAGTTCGACACGGTCGCCGAAGTACCAGGCGCTGAGCCGGTTGCGCACCCGGTGCCTGCGGAAGAGCCGCCACACCTCCGTGCCGTGCGCCCGGGGACGGGGGGTGTCACGCACGAGGATCTTGTACAGCTCCTCCGCGGGGACCGGCGTCCGGCCCTCGCGGTAGCCGCCCGCCGCCGTCCGCCGCACGTCTCCGGTGCCTCCTCCCTCCCGCAGCCTGCGCCGGTCCGCCGCCTGCAGCCCCTGACACAGACGCCGCGTCGCCCAGTAGGCGAAGAGGGGCCCGACGAACAGCAGGGTGCGGAAGGCGTACGTCAGGAACTCCACCGGAACGTGGAAGACGTACGCCAGCACGTCCTGGCCCCCGGCCAGCAGCAGCACCCCGTACACCGTCACGGCCGCCACGCCGAGCGCCGTGCGTGTGGGCTGGTTGCGGGGCCGGTCGCAGAGGTGGTGCTCGCGGGTCGGTCCCGAGAGCCAGCGTTCGAACAGCGGATAGCAGTAGAGGACAGCGAACAGCACGGCGGGCAGGGCCACCCCGGGCAGGAACACGTCCCAGGCGATGGTGTGGCCGGCGAAGTCCGTCTCCCAGGCGGGCATCAGACGCAGCGCGCCCTCCAGATAGCCGACGTACCAGTCGGGCTGCGAGTCGAGCGAGACCTGGTCCGGGCGGTAGGGGCCGAAGTCCCAGATCGGGTTGATCTGGAACAGCGCCGCCATCAGGGCGAGGACACCGGCGACGGCGAAGAACAGGCCCGTCGACTTGGCCGCGTACTGGGGGAACATCGGCTTGCCGACCGCGTTGCGGTTGGTGCGGCCCGGTTCGGCCCACTGGGTGTGCTTGAGCTTCACCACGAGCCCGAGGTGCACCCGGATCAGCAACAGCAGCAGCCCGGGGACGAGCAGGACGTGCACGATGTACAGCCTCGGGATGATGGCGTGCCCGGGGTACTGGCCGTCGAAGAGGAAGAAGCTCAGGTACGTGCCGATGACGGGGATGGACAGCACGATCCCCTGGGAGGTGCGCAACCCCGTGCCGGAGAGCAGGTCGTCGGGGAGCGAGTAGCCGCAGAACCCTTCGAGCAGGGACAGCAGGAACAGCGTCACCCCGATCGTCCAGTTGGCCTCGCGGGGGCGGCGGAAGGCGCCGGTGAAGAAGATGCGCAGCAGGTGGCAGCCGATGGCGGCGACGAAGAGGAGCGCGCCCCAGTGGTGGATCTGCCGGAGGAGCAACCCGCCCCGGACGTCGAAACTGATGTCCAGGGCGGAGAGGTACGCCTGGGAGGCCCGGGTGCCCCGGAGGGGGACGTAGGAGCCGGTGTACGCCGTCTCGGTCATGTCCGGGCGGAAGTAGAACGTGAGGTAGACACCCGTCACGACCAGGACGAGCAGGCTGTAGAGGGCGATCTCGCCCAGCAGGAACGACCAGTGGTCGGGGAAGGCCTTGCGCAGGTACTCCCGTGCCAGGGTCCGCAGCGGCATGCGCCGATCGAGCACCGACACCAGGCGCTCTCCGCGGTGCTCCGCCTCACTGGACCGCTCATCCTCTGACGCCGGCACGTGCTCGTCCTCCCGGGGCAGCCGTCCGCTTCGATCGACACAGCCGTGTCCTGCCGTGGCGCGGGCGAAACGCCCGCTGCGCCGGACAGGTGCCCGCGTCCCGCACGCCCCCGATGACCGGGAAGTCTCCGGGGACCTGCGCCAATGGGTGGAAAAAGCGGTCCGGCGGGACCCATTCGCCCCGGTGGCCGTCGGGGACTGCCGGGCCCGGGGCAGGTCTCGACACAGCACATGTGCGGGAGGACTCATGGCCCTGGTTTCCGAAGTCGTACGGGAGCGCCTGCGCGCCTGGGGCGTCGTCCGCGTGTACGGCTATCCGGGACAGGGGGCCGACCCGCTCCTCGAGGCGTTCCGCCGGGCGGGCCGGGAGCCCGAGTTCGTCCAGGCGCGGCACGGCGAGGCCGCCTCGTTCATGGCGTGCGGGCACGCGCGGTTCACGGAGACGGTCGGCTGCTGCCTCGCCCCGTCCGGGCCGGGTGCCGTGCAGGTCCTCAACGGGCTGTACGACGCCCAGTCGGACCGGCAGCCGGTGGTGGCCCTCCTCGGCGACACGCCGCGGACCGGCGCACAGGCGCGCCGGCCGCAGACGGTGCACCTGGAGCGGCTGTGCGCGGACCTGTCGGAGTCCTGCGAGGTCGTGACCTCCCCGGATCAGGCGGGGCCCGCTCTGGACCGGGCCTTGCGGACGGCGTCGGCCCGGCGCGGGGTGGCCGTGGTGATCCTTCCCGCCGACGTCCTCGAACAGCAGGCCCCGTCAGCGGCCGGCACGGCGGTTCCCGCGGACGCCCTCGCACTCGGGCGGGGCCGACCGCGCCCGATGCCGGAGGAGGGGGAGCTGCGCCGTGCGGCCGCCATCCTCGACGAGGGCCGGAAGGTGGCCGTGGTCATCGGGCGGGGTGCGACGCACGCGGGGGCGGAGGTCCAGCGGGCGGCGGAGCTGCTGGGCGCCGGGGTGGCCAAGGCGCTGCTGGCACTGGACGTCCTCCCCGACGACCTGGAGTACGTGACCGGTCCGGCGGGCCGGGTCGCGAGCCCGGCCAGCGAGAGGCTGGTCAGCGCCTGCGACACGCTGCTGCTGGTCGGGGCGGGTCCCCGCGAGGCCTGGCTGCCGCCCGGCCGGTGGGCGGTGCGCAGCGTCGAGATCAACCCCGAGGCCGGCGTGACCGCCCCGTGCCGGCCGGGGGACGTGCGCCTGGTCGGCGACCCCGGACAGACGCTCGAGGCGCTGCTGCCGCTGCTGCACCGCAAGAAGAACCGCGCCTGGCGCCGCGGCGTCGAGAAGAGCGTGCGGAGGTGGCACGAGGAGCGGCGCAGCGAGGCACGGCAGCACTTCGGGCACCTCATCAACCCGGCCGCCGTCGCCAGGGAACTGTCCGACCGGCTCCCCGACCGGGTGCTGCTCACGGCCGACGCGGGATCCAGCACCGTGTGGTGGGCGCGCCACCTCCATCTGCGCGCCGGGATGCGCGCCGCGCTCTCCGGGCACCACGCGGCCATGGGCACCGCCGTCCCGTACGCCCTGGCGGCCCGCTTCGCGCACCCGGACCGGCCGGTCATCGCCTTCGTGGGCGACGGCGCCTTCCAGATGAGCGGGATGGCCGAGATGATCACCGTCAAGGACTGTCTGGACCGCCTCTCGGGCGGTCCCCCGCTGGTCTTCTGCGTGTTCAACAACCGCGATCTCAACCAGGCGACCTGGGACCGGCGGGCGGCCACCGGAAACCCCCGGCTGAGCGGCACCTCCTCGGTCCCGGACGTGCCCTACGCCGCCTACGCCCGCCTGCTCGGCCTGGAGGGCGTCCACTGCTACCGCCCGGGGGACATCGGCGCCGCCTGGGACGCCGCGCTGGCCGCCCGGCGGCCCGTGGTGGTGGAGTTCGTGGTGGACGCCGAGACGGAGCCGCCACGGCCCCTCACCCCGGCCGAGGAGGGCCGCCGCCGACGGCTCCGCGCCCTCCTGCACCGACTGCGGAGCTGAGCGGGCGGCTGCCGGCCGGGTCACGGTGCCGACGCCTGCTGCGCCGGGGGCGGTCCCGGGCGGCTGGGGCGCGTCTCCCAGCGGCTGCAGGGCCTGCGGGCCGGGCCTCCACGGCCCGGAGACCGTCCCAGGGGCCGCAGCCCGGTCGCAGGCCGGACGCAGGGCGGCCGCAGCCCGGTCGCAGCCCGGACGCAGGCGGCCGCGGTCTGACGGGCCCGGCCCGCTCGGTGCGGCGCGGGGGCGGGCAGTGCGGATGTGCGATCGGCCGCGGGGCTGCCCGCCGCCGCGGCCCGCCTCGGCGGCGGTTCGGCCGGGCGGGGAGCGACCGGGCGGCGGGCGCGGTTGTCGCGGGTCCGGGACCGGGGGGCGGGCGGGGCCGCACCGGTGCTGTGGTGCGACGGTCCCGCCCGTGTCCGGCCGCGTGCCGTCGCCTCCCTCAGGTGGAGTGTTTCGGGGGGCGGACCCAGCCCAGGGACCGTTCCACCGCGCGTTGCCAGTTCTCGTACTCCCACTCCCGCCGCTCGGGGTCCATGTCGGGCAGCCACTGGCCCGCCCGGTGCCAGTTGCGGCGCAGCACCTCCAGGTCGGGCCAGTAGCCGGCGGCGAGTCCGGCGGCGTAGGCGGCGCCGAGGGAGACCGTCTCGGCGACCATGGGCCGCACCACGGGGACGTCGAGCACGTCGGCCAGGAACTGCATGAGCAGGTTGTCGGAGGTCATGCCCCCGTCCACCTTGAGCTGCTTCAGGGCGAGCCCGGAGTCCGCGTTCATCGCGTCGACGACCTCCCGGGTCTGCCAGCCGGTGGCCTCCAGGACCGCCCTGGCCAGGTGGCCCTTGGTGATGTACGAGGTGAGGCCGACGATGACGCCGCGTGCGTCGCTGCGCCAGTGCGGGGCGAACAGGCCGGAGAACGCGGGGACGATGTAGCAGCCGCCGTTGTCCTCGACGCTGCGGGCCAGGGTCTCGATCTCGGGTGCGCTGTTGATCAGGCCGAGACGGTCGCGGAACCACTGGACCAGGGAGCCGGTGACGGCGATCGGGCCCTCCAGTGCGTAGACCGTGGGATGGGGGGCGATCCGGTACGCGACGGTGGTGAGCAGCCCGTGCCGGGACCGCACGAGGTCGGTACCGGTGTTCATCAGCAGGAAGCTGCCGGTGCCGTAGGTGCACTTCGCCTCGCCGGGCGAGAAACAGGTCTGTCCGAACAGGGCCGCCTGCTGGTCGCCGAGGGCGGCCGTGATGCGCACGCCCGGGAGCACCGAGCGGGCCTCGGCGTAGATCTCGGCGGACGACCGGATCTCCGGCAGCATCGGGCCGGGCACCCCGAAGAACTCCATCAGCTCCCGGTCCCAGGTCAGCGTCCGGATGTTGATCAGCATGGTGCGGCTGGCGTTGGTGACGTCGGTGATGTGCAGACCGCCGTCGGTGCCGCCGGTGAGGTTCCAGATCAGCCAGCTCTCGATGGTGCCGAACAGCACCTCGCCCGCCTCGGCCCGCTGCTCCAGGCCCTCGACGTTGTCGAACAGCCATCGGATCCGGGGGGCGGAGAAGTAGGTCGAGGGGGGAAGGCCGCAGCGGTCGAGGAAGAACTCGTCCCCCGGACGGTCCATGAGGTCCTCGACCATCGGGCCGGTGCGGGTGTCCTGCCAGACGATCGCGTGGCCCAGCGGGGCCCCGGTGCGCGGGTCCCACAGCACGGTGGTCTCGCGCTGGTTGGCGATCCCCATGGCGGCGACCTGCCCGGGGTCGATACCGGCGTTGGACAGCGCCTCGGGCACCACGCGCTGCAGGTTGCGCCAGATCTCCACGGCGTCGTGCTCCACCCAGCCGGGCCGGGGGAAGAACTGCTGGTGCTCCCGCTGGGCGACCGACACCAGCCGCCCACGGTGGTCGAACAGGATGCACCGCGTGGAGGTGGTGCCCTGGTCGATGGACACCACATACCGTTCAACCATGATCGGGCCTGCCTTCCGATGCGTCGCCGCGGTGCCCGTACCTACCAGCGGGCCGCGCCCAGGTCTCTGGAGATCGCCCGCGCGGCCTCCCGTAGCAAGGTGATCAGCGCCGGCAGCGGCCGGCCTTTCGTGTCGCAGATCCGCTCGACGGGGCCGGACAGGCCGATCGCGCCCACCACCAGGCCGCCGTGCCCCCGGATCGGCGCGGCGATCCCGGCCTCGCCCACGCTCATCTCCTGCACCTCCGCGCCCCAGCCGAGCTCGCGGATCTCGCCCAGCGCCCGGGTGAGCTGCTCCGGGAGAGCCAGGGTGTGCCGGGTGTACGCCTCCAGGTCGCTCTCCAGCAGGGGCTCGACGGGCGCGGCGCCGAAGGCGAGCAGGACCTTGCCGAGCGAGGAGGCGTGCAGCGGCAGCAGCGCGCCCACGTCCAGGGTCTGGAGGGTGTCGTCCGGCCGGAAGACATGGTGGACCACGAGCACCTTGCCCTCCAGGGGCGTGCCCAGGCGGACCGCCTCCCCGCTGCGGGCGGCCAGGGCGTCGGCCCAGTTGATCGCGCGCGACCGCAGCTCGTTCACGTCGAGGTAGCTGGTGCCGAGGTGCAGCAGGGCCGCCCCGAGCTGGTATTTCCCGGTCGCCGCGTCCTGCTCCACGAAGTCGACGTGCTGCAGGGTGCGCAGGATGCCGTGAGCGGTGCCCTTGGCCAGGCCCAGCGAGGCCGCCACCTCGCCGAGTCCGAGCCGACGGGGGCCGGCGGCGAGCAAACGCAAGATCGCCGCCGCCCTCTCTATGGACTGGACAGGGCCTGCCATGAAGCGATCATAGTCCCGATTCGTCCCGATTAAGGACTTGTGTTCGGTAATGCCGACCGCAGTTCATTGACCGGCGATATTTCCGTCCTTAGCGTTCCATCACGCCCGGCTTCCGGCCTGTGGCGCCGCTCAAGGAGGAGACCCCATGATCACAGCGCAGCTCGACGCCGCGCCGCGTGTGGGCGTGGAGTACGTTTTTCCGCTGCCGCACGCCCCTCGGGCCGTCTCCACGGTGCGCCGGCGCGTACAGGCGGTCCTCACCCGCTGGAACCTGCCCGCCGACATAGCCGACGACGTGCTCCTGGTGACCTCGGAACTGCTCACCAACGCGGTCGTGCACGCCCTGCCGCCCGCGACGCTCACGCTGTCGCGGGTCTTGGTGGACGGGCACGGGGCGGTACGGGTCGACGTGACCGACACCGGACCCGCGCGTACGCCGTGCGAGGTGGACCCGGACGAGCACGGCCGGGGCATCGACATCGTCACCACCCTGTCGGCCCGGTGCGGTGTGCACACGCACCCCGGCGGGACCAGCCGCTGGGCTGACGTGCTCGTGGACTGAGGGGCCCGCGTGGGCGGTCACGGCCGGGGGAAGGTCCTCAGGGCCTGGGCGAGGCCCGCGGCATCGGTGCCGATCTTGCGGTAGACGGAGGAGAGCAACTGTCTCACGCCCTGCTCGGTGAGGCGCAGTTCCTTGGCCACGACCGACGCCGGGTGGCCCTGGGCGGTCAGTTCCGCCGCGGTGCGTTCGTGAGCGGTCAGGGTGTCGGACTGGGCGTAGCGCAGGGGCAGCGACCGCAGGCCCGCCGCGGACAGCTCCGCCCTGGCCCGGGCGGCGAGGCCCTCCGCGCCGCAGTGGACGGCCACCTCCAGCCCCCGGTAGAGCCGGTCGGCGGCCTCCTGCACCCTGCCGCCGCGCACCAGTGCGGCGCCGTGCCCGACCAGGGCCCGGGCCAGCTCGTACGACGCCGGTGAGCGCTCCAGCTGAGCCACGGCCTCCGCGTGCGTGTCGAGCGCGGCGGCGGCGCCGGTCACCTCGGCCTCGATGTGCAGGGCCTGACCGATGACGGATGCCGCGCCGAAGTCCCGGGCCCGCTTGACGGCCTCCGCGGCCAGGCGGGCCGCCCGCTCCGGGGCCCTGGTGGCGAGGGCGGACGCCAGGTCCAGCCGCCAGGGGCACCAGGCCGGATTGCGCCAGGCCCGTGACTCCAGCCAGTTCCCGACGGCGGACAGCAGCCTCTCCGCCTCCTCCTCGCGTCCCTCCGCCAGGAGCAGTTCGGCGTAGACCGTGCGCGGGTCGGGGTAGACGACGGCGCGCGGGACGATCTCGCCGTAGCGGTGCGCGTCGGCGAGGCGGCGCGCCTCGGCGGTGCGGCCCCGGGCCAGCAGGATCTGGATGAGGACGCCGATCGCGAACCACTGCGCCGGAACCGCCTCCCGCACCCGTTCGGCGGTGCGCAGGCCCTCCCGTACCAGGTCCTCCGCCTCGGCGAGGCAGCCGCGGCGGTAGCGGATGTAGCCGAGGAGGGTCTGCCCGAGCGCGAGGTGGGAGCCGCGCCAGCCCTTCGCCTCGCACTCCGCGATGCCCCGGGTGAACAGCTCTTCGGCCCGTCGTGGCTGGTCGCAGTACATGAAGGTGAGGGCGACCGAGACGGGCACCTCGAAACCGCGGTTCTCCTCGGTCCAGCTCAGTCCGCCGCGCAGGGCCTTCTCGGCGTACTGCAGGACCGTGCTGCGCGGCTCGCCGCACAGGAGGGCGTCCCAGGCCCGCAGCCCGAGGATGCAGCGCTCCTCCAGGCTCCGGCCGGGCAGCCGCGCGGCCAGCCGGGCCAGCCGGCGTGAGCGGGCCCGCGGGTCGGGTTCGTCGGTGCGGCACGAGCTCCACTGGAAGTGGTCGGCCTGCATCCTCAGGCGCGTGCGCGAGTGCGTGGCGCGGCGCGCCTCCGCCTCCGCCACGGCCGCGGCCTCGGCCACCCGGTCGGTGTGCGCGAGCGCCTGGGTCAGCCGGTAGACGATGCGGGCGCGCAGCTCGTCGTCGATGGCGTCTTCCGCGAGCGCCGCCCGCAGGTGGCCGACGGTCGCCGCCGGGTCGATCAGGAACGTGGCACCGGCGAGTTCGTGGAGCAGCGCGGCACGCTCCTCCTGGGCGGGCGGCTCGCGCAGCGCCCGGAGCAGAACGCGCCGGGCGGCTTCGGGGGCCCCTGCGCGCAGGTACTCACGGGCGGCCTCGCGCAGGCAGTCGACGGCGTCGGCGTTGCCCTCGCAGGGAACCTCCAGCAGATGCCGGGCGGCTGCGACGGCGCCGAGCCCGGCCGTGCGGACGGCCTCCGCGGCCGCGTTGTGCAGCCCGACCCGCACGGCGGGCGGGATGGCCCGGTAGACGGTGGTGGCGATCAGCGGGTGAACGAACTCCAGGGCGCCCCGGGAGTCCTCGCCCTCGGCCAGGATGCGCGCGGAGCGCAGCGTCTCGACGGCCTCGGCCGCCTGCTCGCTGCCGACCACCGCGATGGTGGCGGCGAGTTCCCGCGAGATGGAACTGCCCAGCACGGCCGCGGCCCAGGCGAAGCGGACGGTGGGCGTGCCGAGTTGCCGCAGGCGTGCGAGCAGTCCGGGACCCTTGACCGCCGAGGCGAGGTCCCGCATCACCGGAAGCTCCGCGCGGGTGCCCTTCACCCGGCGCCGGCCGAGCCGGATCGCGAGCTCGACGATCTCGAACGGGCTGCCTCCGGTGATCTGCCGGCATTCGCCGCAGAACGCGTCCTCGGCCTCCTCCCCCAGTTCGTCCCGCAGGATCCGCGCCACGCCGTCGGAGGTGAGCGGCGCCAGGGTGTAGGGGCGGCCTCCGTGGCGTTCGGTGAGGGAGCCGAACGCGGTCGCGGCGGGCGGCAGTTCGTCCGGCCGGTAGGCGACGACGATCAGCAGCGGCAGGCCGTCGGCCCGTGGCGCGAAGGAGGTGAGCCAGCTCAGCGACTCGTCGTCGGCCCAGTGCAGGTCGTCCAGGAGCAGGACGACGGGCGCCTTCAGCACCGTCAGGCGGGTCATCACCCAGTCCAGACCGTCGCGGACCACGGTCGGGTCCGGCACCGGTGCGACGCCTTCCGCCTCGAGCCCGAGGGCGGCGGCGACGGTGCCGTACCAACTCCCCAGCAGCTCGCGGCGGTCCGTGCCGTCCATCGCCGCGAGGACGGGCTGCAGAAGTTGCCGGACCACGCGGAAGGCCACGCCCTGTTCGTTCTCGCCGCCCTTGCCGGAGAGCACGGTGCATCCGTGGGCCGCGGCGCGGGCGCGGACTTCCGCGAGAAGCCTGGTCTTGCCCAGGCCGGCCGATCCGCTGAAGGCGAGCAGTCCGCCCTGCCGAACGGGCACGGCGCCGTCTCCCGTGCCGCACAGGTCCGTCAACGCGGAGTCGATCGCCTCCAGTTCCCGGTTTCGCTCCAGCAACGTCCGGTGCCCGGTGTCCGGTTGCCGTGGTCCGTGCGCCATGTGCCCCGCCGCTTCCTGCCGTCAGCTGTCGGAAGACAGCGCTGAGCGTACGCCCTGGTGGGCGCGCCGGGAGGCTTTCGAGCGGTAGAGCGTATGGAAAGAATGAATCATCAACGGCGGCGGTTTGCCCGTCCCCACCTCGGGTAACGCGGCCGAGCCGGACTCCTTGCGGGAGCCCGGCGGTACGTGCCCGTCAGGACGCCGCCGGCGGGCGGGAGTCGCGCCGCGCCACCGTACCTCACCGGGCGACGGGGACGGCCGCGGTGTCCGCGTAGCGCGGCACGTCGCGGGACCAGTAGTAGCAGCCGCGGATCCAGCCGGCCATGCCGTCCACATAGCCGAGGCCGGCGGGGCTCAGCCGCGGCCCGATCTCCCGGGAGAGCCGCTCGAACTCCCTGATGGTGCCGTTGATCCGCCGGATGGCGAGCCGGACCGCCTGCGGCAGGGTGCAGTGGTGCTCCCTGCGGTAGGCCAGGGCCAGGTTGATCATGCCGCCCTCCCGTTGCTCCTTCACGGCGGAGAACAGGTCGGGTATCCACACCGCGGCGTCGGCCGACAGTCTCCGCAGCCGGCGCACGGCCGGGTGCCACAGCTCGTCGGGGGACAGCGGGTGGGGCTGTGCGGCCTCGCACAGCGGGTAGAAGGGTTCGACGCCCGCGGTGAGGGACCGTATCGAGCGGCACAGGCCGAACCGTATGCGGGAGGGGTCGGCCTGGGCCACCGCCTCGTACAGCAGGCCGTGCACGTACTCGCGGCCGTGCCATGCCCAGCGCGCCGCCTGGTCGGGTGTGCAGCGCTCCGCGACCTGCCGGTGCAGGTCGGCCAGGGCGGAACCGAGCGGCGTGGTCGGCGGCCGGCCGTCGCGCAGGACCTCGATGCTCTCGCACAGCATGGGCAGCAGCCGGCTCGGCCGGTGCCGGCCGACCTCTTCCGCCCGGTCGTCGAAGACGAACTGGTAGGCGATCTGGTTCGCCACGATCCGCAGGAGGCCGGCGTCCACGGTGGGGCTGTTGTAGGAGGCCAGTTCCGCGGGACGGGTGCGGGCGACCATCGCCGCGACCGCGGGGTCGCCGGTCAGACCCCAGGTGCCCAACCATTCCTCGACACCGGCCGCGGCCTCGGATTCGTGCGGATTGCGCATCGGGGGAAAGGGCATGTAGAGCTCGGACTCGATCAGTTCCCTGAGGTTTCCGGCCGGATTCCCGGTGTGCGGTCCGGTCGTCGTGCGTTCATGCTCCGCCTGCACCTTTGTCGCCTTCCCTTCGGCGGTTCCGCGGCAAGGATGTGGCCGTTCCGTTTGGGGGGAATTCCTGCGGGAATCGGGCGGGAGCGCCGGGCGGAATGCGGACGGCCGCTGTCCGGGGTGCGGCGTCCTTGTCCGGGATGGGGGAGGTCCGCGCCTGCGGTTTCCCGGGCGGTGTATGTGACCGCGGTTCGCAGATCATCTTCAGTGCCCTCGGCCCGAGGGTGGCCGCGGGGCGGGGCTGCTCGACGTGCCCGGGCAGCGGCCGCAGACGCCAGCGGCGGGCGACCGTCGCCACGGCCAGGGTGGCCTCCGCCATGGCGAAGGCGTCCCCGACGCATTTGCGGCTGCCCGCGGCGAAGGGGAGCAGGGCGCCGTTCCGTACCGCCGCGGACCGCCCGGACAGCCAGCGCTCGGGCAGGAACCGGTCGGGGTCGGGGAACGAGGCGGGATCGTGGTGCAGGACGTAGGGGCTGTACAGGACGGTCGCCCCCTTGGGGAGCCGGATGCCGGCGAGGTCGGTCTCCCTGGTGGTGGTCCGGGTGAAGAGCCAGCCGGGCGGATACACCCGCAACGTCTCCGTCACCACGCTGCGGGTGTACACCAGGCGCGTCAGCTCCTCCCGGCCGGGCGGCCGCCCGTCGGCGAGCACCTCGTCGACCTCCGCGTGCAGCCCGCGCTCGACCTCCGGGCGGCGGGGCAGCAGGGCGAACAGCGAACCCAGGCACATCGCCGTGCTCTCGACGCCGGTGAGCAGGACCGTGATCAACTGGTCGTGGATCTCCCGGCCGGTGACCGCAGCCGCTCCCCCGTGGCGCTGCTCGGCCTCCAGCAGGGTGCCCAGCAGGTCGTCGCGGGGGCGGCCCCGCCGCCGTTCGTCGATGACGGAGTCGACGATCGCGTGCAGGCGGTCGAAGGCACGGCGGTAGCGGCGGTTGGCGGGCGTGGGGAGGCGGAAGAGGGGGGCGAGCGGCACCACCGTACGGACGAACAGGCCGCGGACGAGGGCCGCGAGGCAGTCCCGCAGCTCGGCGACGGTCGTCGCGTCCAGCGCGTCGGAGAGCAGAAAGCGGCTGGTCACCCGGGTGGTCAGGGCCAGCATCGCCCCGCTCACGTCGACCTGCTCGCCGGGCCGCCAGGCGCCGAACACCGACTCGGCCTCCTCACCCATCACCCGCGCGTAGGCGGCGATCCGGGCGGGGTGGAAGGCGGGCTGGATCAGCGAGCGCTGCCGCCGGTGATCGTCGTGCGCGCAGGTGACCAGGCCGTCGCCCATCAGCGGCCGCAGCCTGTCGTACTGCGGACCGCCCTTGTCGAAGGTGCGGGCGTCCATGAGGACCCGGTGCACCAGCTCGGGATGGCACACCAGCCAGGCACGCTGGGGACCGAGGCGTATCTCGACCAGGTCCCCGTACCTGGAAACGGAATTCAGAAAGGCAAGCGGGTGCCGGAACAGGGTCATACCGTGACCGACGAATGGGAATATGCCCGGCGCAGTACCCACTGTCCACACTCGCTCGGCGGCGGGCAGGTAACCGCTCATCGAATACCACCTTCCGCGGTCTGCACAGGTAAATCGGTGAATGTTCCCAGGACGCGGAGCATGAGTCCTGTCCTGCCTAGTCCAACCCGCTGCCCGCTTCCCGCGCGCTTTTCCCGGGGGGCGCACGGGAGCACGCAGGCGCATGGCGTCGGCCGCTGTTGATGTCCGCTACACCGACCGGCAATTTTCCTTCAAGGGTTTCGCCGTCGACTTACCTTCCCGGGCGCCGTTCCGGGACCGGGCGAGGGACCATGAGAAGTGACCCGGGAATGCCCCCGCCGCCGGGCGCCGGGTCACGTCGTTCAGGTGGGAGGAGGCGGTGGGTGTGATCACGCGAGTGCGGATGCCGCACCGGCATCTCACGCCACCGGCCAAGTCCGGGCCGCCTCGGGACGCGCCGAAGCCGCCCGGCAACCAGCGGCCCAGGCCGGGTGGCCGGCAGTGGTGGATCGTTCCGCTGCTGTGGGTGGCGTTCCTGGTCGTCATCATGCTGGTGCGCGCCCCGTCCGGGACCCCGCCGGCCCACCTGACGTACAGCGACTTCACCGCCAAGGTCGGTGCCGGACAGGTCAAGACCGTCGACATCAACGACAAGGGGGCGGTCAGCGGCAGCCTGAAGAACGGCACCCGGTTCACCACCCAACTGCCCACCGCGCTGGGGACCGGGTCGCTGCAGCAGAAGCTCCAGGCCGAGCACGTGCAGATCACCGCCTCTCAGAGCAAGAGCGGCGGCAACCCGTTCCTGTCGTTCCTCTTCGCCTTCCTCCCGCTGCTGCTCCTCGTCGGCGTCTTCTGGTGGTTCGGGCGCCGTGCCGCACGCTCGGTGACCGGCGGGCTCAGCGCCATCGGCCGCTCCCGGGCGAAGATCATCGAGGCGGAGCGGCCCACCACCCGCTTCGACGACGTGGCCGGATACGACGGGGTGAAGCAGGAGATCAGCGAGGTCGTGGACTTCCTGCGCAACCCGGCGCGCTACGCGGCGGCCGGTGCCAAGGGCCCGCGCGGAGTGATGATGGTGGGGCCGCCCGGTACGGGCAAGACGCTCTTCGCGCGTGCCGTCGCCGGTGAGGCCGACGTGCCGTTCCTGTCGGTGACCGGTTCCGCGTTCGTGGAGATGTTCGTCGGCGTGGGCGCCTCACGGGTGCGGGACCTGTTCGACGAGGCCCGCAAACGGGCGCCGTCGATCATCTTCATCGACGAGCTGGACGCCGTGGGCGCGCGCCGCTCCGGCAGTGGCCACATCGGCGGCAACGACGAACGCGAGCAGACCCTCAACCAGTTGCTGGCCGAGATGGACGGCTTCGACCAGTCCACCGGAATCGTCGTGCTCGCCGCCACCAACCGGCCCGAGGCCCTGGACCCCGCCCTGCTGCGCCCGGGCCGCTTCGACCGGCAGGTCACCGTTCCCCTGCCCAACCAGGCCGAGCGCGCCGCCATCCTCACCGTCCACGCCCGGGGCAAGATCCTCGCATCCGACGTCGACCTCGACACCGTCGCCCGCGGCACGCCCGGCTTCTCCGGAGCGGACCTGGCGAACCTGGTCAACGAGGCCGCCATCAACGCCGTACGGGCCGACCGCGTGCTGATCGAGCAGAACGATCTGGACACCGCCCGCGACCGGGTCCTGCTGGGCCGCCGCGAGGCGTCCAACGCCCTGCTGCCCGAGGAGCGCCACTCGGTCGCCGTGCACGAGTCGGGGCATGCCCTGGTCGCCGCGCTGTGCGAGCACGCCGACCCCGTCGCCAAGGTCACCGTCCTGCCGTCGGGCATGACGCTCGGGGTCACCGAGCAGCTTCCGGAGGCCGAACGCCATCTGTACAGCGAGGCCTACCTGACCGATCTGCTGGCGGTGCGGCTCGGCGGCCGGGCGGCCGAGCTGGTGGTCTTCGGCGAGGGCTCCAGCGGCGCCGCCAACGACCTGGCGGGAGCGACCCAGATCGCCACACGCATGGTGCGGGACTTCGGCCTGTCACCGGCGCTGGGCCCGGTGGGCTACGCCTCCGCCGGCCCGCACTACCTGGGCGAGACCGCGGAGGACTCGATCCGGCAGCCGTACTCGGAACAGACGCAGCGGATCGTCGACCAGGAGGCGGCACGTCTGCTGCGCGAGGCGGAACAGCGGGCGACGGGGCTGCTGCGGGAGCACCGCCGGGCCCTGGACCGGCTCGCCGACCTGCTCGTCACCCGTGAGACCATCGACGGCTCGGCCGTTCTCGACGTCCTGGGCAAGGAGCGGGAGGAGCGGCGGGAGGCGGACGGAAACGTCCCGGACCACCCGGTCGAGGACCTGCGACCCGTGGCGCCGCCGGTTCATGTGCCGGGGAAGGGGTCCGGGCCGCGCGGAATTCCGGGGCGGGACGATCAGGGCGCCGGTACGGGTACCGGTTCCGGAGCCGGTACGGGTACCGGCTCCGGAACAGGCGCCTAGCGGCTCATGCGCGGAGGCGGGCGGCAGGCCGGCGATCCCCGGTCGGCCGGCGCCGCCTCCCGCCGTCTCCGCTCACCCATGGGCCGACGGGGCCCGAGCGCCCGTGCGCGCCCGGGCCCCGTGGCTCAGGCCGCGAGGGCGTGACCGGGGTGCAGCACCACCTTGGTGTAGCCCTCGATGCGCTTGTCGAACTTCTCGTACGCCTGCGGCGCCTGGTCCAGCGGCAGTTCATGGGAGACCACGAAGCTGGGCTTGGCGCGCCCCGCGATGATGAGATCGCGTAGCTGGCGGTTGTACCGCTTGACGTTGCACTGGCCGGTGCCCATCTGCTGCCCTTTCTCGAACATCCGGCCGATGGAGACCAGCAACTGTCCCCGCTTGGCGTGCTCGTCGGGTCCGCCGGGGTCGGAGGGCACGTACAGGCCCGGTACACCGAGCATGCCCGTCGGCCGCACCGTCTCCACGAGCTCGTTGAGGACGATGGCGGGTTCCTCGTGGCTGGCGTCGTGCGCCTGGGCCTGGTAGCCGACGGCGTCCACTCCCTTGTCGGTGCCCTCTCCGTTCGTCTGCTCCTTGATCTGCTCGGCCGGGTCGCCCTTGGTGAAGTCGATGGGAATGGCCCCGATCTCCTCCGCCTTGGCGAGCCGCTCGGGCACCCGGTCGACGGAGAACACCTTCGACGCCCCGCGCAGCAGTGCGGAGTAGGCGGCCATCAGACCCACCGGGCCGGCGCCGTAGACCGCCACGGACTCGCCCGGCGACACCATGGCGAGCTCACAGCCGTGGTAGCCGGTCGGGAAGATGTCGGCGAGGAGCACGAAGTCGGTCTCGAACTCCTCTCCCGGGGGCAGTTTCAGGCAGTTGAAGTCGGCGTACGGCACCCGTACCCGCTCCGCCTGGCCACCGAGGAAGGGCCCCATCGCCACGTATCCGTAGGCCCCGCCGGCGAATCCGGGGTTCACCGTCAGGCAGAAACCCGTCTTGCCGGCCAGGCAGTTCTTGCAGAACCCGCAGGCGACGTTGAACGGCATCACCACCCGGTCTCCTTCGGAGAGGGCGGTCACACCCTCGCCGACCTGCTCGATGATGCCGAGGTTCTCGTGGCCGAAGACGATGCCCGGCTCGGCGGCCGTACGGCCCTCGTACATGTGCAGGTCGGAGCCGCAGATCGCCGACGACGTGACCCGTACGATCACGTCGTTGGGGTGCTTGATCTGCGGATCGTCGACGTCCCTCACCGTCACGCTGTAGGGCTTTTCATAGACGACGGCTTTCACCTGCGTCACCTCCGCGTCGAAGCCGGCTGACGGCGGCGAGACCGAGCCGCTACCGGGGGACGCACAGGAGGCGTGGGCCCTCGGGCTGTGCCGTGGCCCCGTTTCACCGCCGGACACTTCCAGGGAACGCCCGTACGACAGGGGCCGCAACCCACGTCGGTGCGGTCCCGCTGCCGCTGTGGCGTCACCCTGCCGTCACGCGACGGCCGCTCCCGGATCGAGTACGGTCAGGCCGAGGCGGGACAGCGCACCGCTCAGCCAGGCCGTGAGGGCCGCGGCCACAGGCGGGGCCGCGGCCTCCCCGGCGCCGGCGTCCTCGGACCCGACGTCCTGGGTCCCCCCGGCGTCCTGGGTCCCGACGTCCTCGGCCCCGGTGGGCAGCCACCCCGCGCCGGCCAGGCGACGGGAGAGCGGCTCCAGTCTCCCGTGGAGGACCGTGGCGGTCGCGATCGCCGCCAACGTGGTGCCCCAGCCGACGGGCCCGAGCGGCGTGGAGCCGAAGAATTGGCTGATGCCCGGGGTCTGGACGATGCCGACGAGCACGGCGGCCGAACCGAGGGTGGCGGCGAGCACCTGCCGGTCCGCGCCGCCGCTGGTGAGGGTCTGGGCGAGCTGGGTGCCGACCACCGCGACCAGCGCCACCGTGGCGGCACGGCGCCGCGTGCCGGTGAACCGCGCGGCCGTCCACGCCAGTCCCGCGCCGAGGGCGGTGGTGAGCCCGCGCTGCACCATCTCCTGGCTGAGCGCGGCGCCCAGCGACTGGTGCGGGCCTTCCCGGAGCAGTTGCTCCCCGGTGCTCTCGGCGGGTGTGCGGACGGCGATGGACAGGGCGGGGGCGAGGTCGGTGAGCAGGTTCACCAGCATGATCTGGCGGGCACTGAGCGGTGAACCGCCCGCGAGGGCCGAGGCGAGCACGCTGAAGGTGACCTCGCCCAGGTTGCCGCCGATCAGGATGGCCAGCGCGGTCCTGACGGAGGTCCACATCGCCCGGCCCTCGGTGAGCGCGGTGACGATCGTCTCCAGACGGTCGTCACCGATGACGAGATCGGCGGCGGCCGTCGCCGCGGGCGTGCCGCGCCGGCCCAGGGCGATGCCGACGTCGGCGAGCCGGATGGCCGGGGCGTCGTTGGCGCCGTCGCCGGTCATCGCCACGACCCGGCCGAGCCGCTGGAACGCCTCGACGATACGGACCTTGTGGTGCGGGGTGCACCGGGCGACGACGTTCACCGTGGGCAGCAGCGCGTCGAGTTCCTCGTCATCGAGCGCGTCCAACTCCGGCCCGGTGCAGACCCGTTGGTTCGGCTCGCCGGTGACGGAGGCGGCGATGGCCTCGGCGGTGGCGGCATGGTCCCCGGTGAGCAGAACGGTGTGCACGCCCGCGGCGCGCAGCCGAGCGGTGGCCGGCGCCGCTGAGGGGCGAACCGGATCGGCGAGGACGACGAAGCCGACGAACACCAGGTCCCGCACCGCCTCGTCGGCCAGTTCCTCGCCCTGCCCCAGGGTGCGTTCGGCCACCGCCAGGACGCGGCGGCCGGCGCCGGCGAGTTCCTCGGTGGCCCGGGCGAGCGCCCTGCGCCCGGAGTCGTCGAGCGCGCTCTCCGCCCCGTTGCGGCGTCTGCGCCGGCAGCGGGCCAGTACGGTCTCCGGTGCGCCCTTGACGCTCAGCAGGGTGGAGCCGGCGGTGCGGCCCGTCGTGGCGTGGTAGGCCCGGGAGGGGTCGAAGGGCAGGGTGCCGGTGCGCCGCCAGCCGGGCGCGCCGTGGCCGACCGACACCCGCGCCCGGCGGGCCCCGGCGTCCACGGCCCGGTCGGTCTGGTGGGCCATCGGCTCGGACTGCCGGGCGGCGGGGGTGGCCCGCAGCGCCGCGGACAGGACCGCCTTGTGCCGCGGGCCGAGCCGGTCGACGGACACGTTGCGCTCCCCGTCGCCGACCGCGACGAGCTGGAGATCGCCTTCGGTGAGGGTGCCGGTCTTGTCGAAGCAGAGCACATCGGCCCGGCCGAGGGCCTCGATGGTGCGCGGGTTGCGGACGAGGGCGCCGTGCTCGGCCAGGCGGCGGGCGGAGGCCAGTTGGGCCGCGTTGACGAGGAACGGCAGCCCTTCGGGGACCGAGGCGACGGCCAGGTTCACCGCGGAGGCGAGACTCTGCGCGAGCGGACGCCCGTGCAGCAGCCCCGCCCCGGCCACCGCGACCGCGGAGGCCGTGGCCACGGGCAGGCTGGCCCTGGTCAGCGACGACAGCCGCGCCTCGACGCCGGTGACCGGTGCGGCCTCCCGCGCGGTGGCCATGGTGCGTCCGGCCTCGGTCGCCGCGCCGGTGGCCACCACCACGGCGACCGCCTCGCCGGCGGAGACGGTGCTGCCCTCGTAGAGCATCGAGAAGCGCTCGGGGAGCTGTGAGGCGACCACGGGGGCCGGGTACTTGGCGACGGGCAGGGACTCCCCGGTCAGTGACGACTCGTCGACCTCCAGCCCCTCGGCGTGCAGCACCCGGCAGTCGGCGGGCACCACGTCCTCGGGCCGCAGCAGGACGACGTCCCCCGGGACCAGGTCCTGCGCGGTGACCAGCCGCTCGACGCCCGCGCGCCGCACCCGTGCCCCGACCGCGGAGCGGGCGGTCAGCTCGGCCAGGGCGCGCTCGGTGCGGACCCGCTGCACGCCGCCGACCAGCGCCGAGGTGGCGGTGACCGCGGCGACCAGCACGGCGTCCGCCCGGGACCCGACGGCGGCGGCCAGCGCGGCCCCGCCGGCGAGCACCGGTGTCAGCGGGTTGGCCAGTTCCTCGACGAACGCGGACAGCAGGGTGGTGTGCGGCGCGGCGCCCGTCCCCGAGGGTCCCTCGACCCGGGCGGCGGCCTCTTCGGGGGAGAGCCCGTCGGCGGACGTCCGCAGCCGTTGCAGGACCCGCGCGGGCGGCATCAGGTGCCACGGGACGGTCGCCACCGAAGGGGTGACCGGGCGGGAGCAGAGTTGCCGGGCGCGCCAGACGCCCAGACAGAAGGCGATCGCCCCGGCGGTGTTGCACGCCGCCTGCCCGCGCGAGCACGCCTCGGCGGCCGGTGCCCGCATCGCCGCGACCGCACCGATGCCGCTGCCGCCGGCGGACAGCACGGCGCTGTCCCGGTCGACCCGGCGGGCCACACCGACACCGGACAGGAGCAGCGCCACCGACTCCAGATCGGTGCCCACGAGCAGATGGGCGCCCCAGGCCGGCGCCTCGTCCTCCCGGTGAACGCCGATGCCGCAGTCCGACGCCGCGAGCGCACGGCGGTCGCCCGACACGAGCAGCACCACCGCGCCGTCCGCCTGCAGGGCGCGTACGGAGGCCACCAGATGGCGTCCCGAGGGCACCGTCGCGTCCGCGAACCCGAGCTGCGGGTCGGGCCGGCCGCCGGCGAGGACCACCCGGATCTGGGAACGTCGCGCGGCCGCGGCCAGGGCCTGGGCACCCGGAAGGATCTGCGTCGCCACCCCCGCGACGGCCATCAGGCGGCCCCCGAGGGCGAGTCCCAGCACCCGTTCGCCGCCCCGGGACCGCAACCGCTCGGCGGCCCCGCGCCCGGTGCGGCCGGTCGGCCCCAGGTCCTCCAGCGGGCCGAGCACCCACCCTTCGCCGTCGCGCCGGACCGCTGCCGGCGCGGCCGGGTCGAACAGGGAGAAGAGCCGGTCGGAGCACTGTTCGGTGTCGGCCTCGTCGAGCGGCACCAGGTCGGTCAGCTCGTACCGCCCGCTGCGCAGCACGTCCACGTCCAGCACGACCGTGTCCACCTGGCCCAGGCGGCGCAGCGCACCGCGGTCCATGGCCACGACGCCGCGCAGCGCGAGAAACCGGCCGAGGCAGGTGGCGAAGCCCTCCCGCCCGGCCTCGGGAGCCTTCGGCATACCGGCCAGCGCCACCGCCAGCGCACGCCGCGGGCCCGCGTACGGCGCGGTCAGGGCGCCCACGGCGGCGCCCGCTCCCATGGCCCGTTCGGCGTAACGCGCCGTCACGTCCTGATGCGCCCGGGGCCGTTCCACGACGATCGGCTCGGCCTGCGCGTGCTCCGGCCCCCGTACCAGCCGCGGCTCGGCGTCCGCCCACGCCTCGAGGGTCGCGCTCGCCTCCCGCCACTGCGCGACGCGCTGCGCCGCGTCGAGCATCAGCCCTCCGCCGCGGGTGGCCAGGCCCTGGACGAGCGCGTTGAGCGCCGGGACCACCGATGCGGGGCCCTGCCGTTCCGTGAGGCCCGACGTGACCAGCCTGTGCAGCCGGGGGTGGCACTGCACGGCACTGGCCAGCGCCCCCACCTCCGCCGGCAGCGGCG
Organism: Streptomyces sp. NPDC028331; assembly: GCF_055565775.1. Taxonomy (NCBI): domain Bacteria; kingdom Bacillati; phylum Actinomycetota; class Actinomycetes; order Kitasatosporales; family Streptomycetaceae; genus Streptomyces; species Streptomyces sp. NPDC028331. The sequence continues at coordinate 80,869 of NZ_JBVHTR010000012.1, forward strand.
TCCACGGCGACAGGCGGGTGGCGACCGTGAGGACCAGGCCCGCGATGTCCGCGGCGAGGACCGGAAGCGCGGGCCGGCTGCCCGGCGCCTCGCAGGGGTGGTGTGGTTCGGGGGACCACGCGTCGTGCTCGCCGTTCTCGGCGGCGGCCCCTTGGGCCTCGGCCCGGGCGACGATCCGGATCAGCTCCTGCTGTGGCGGTGGCGGCGAGGCCAGTTCCACGACGACCCGCTGCGCCGGGGCGTTCACACGCGCCCACAGCACACCGGGATGCTCCTCCAGGGCGCGCTCCACGATGCGGCCCACCCGCGTCCCGCGGGGACCGTGCACGCCGCGGACCTCGATGTGGCACCGGCCCGGGCGGGACCACACGTCCCGCCGGCCGAGACCGAGCAGCGCGGCGGCCGCCTCCGCGGCCCCCCGGGCACCGGCGGCCAGCCCGTCGGCCAGCGGGCCCGGCAGTGGCAGGCGCGTCCCTGACAGCAGCGACATCGTGCCACCTCCGAGCGCGCCGGTCCTCGTACGGGTCCGATCATGGCGCGCACCGGCCCCGCCCGCGCGGCGGGCTGATCCGAACGGCTTCCCGGCTCGCAGGCCCCTGTCCCCGCCGGTACCGTCTGCCTCGGTGGGGGGCGACGTCCCGGACCGCGAACGGATGTGAACCGTGACCACGCCGAAGACCACGCAGCAGCGCCCGGTGAAGACCACTCAGAGACGCACCGTGACGAACAGCACGAAGGCGGCGCGCACCGCCGCCGCGGCAGGCAGGGGGCAGCGCCCCGACGCCGCGTCCGCCACCGGAACCCCGGCCGCCGGACAACCGTCCGCGACACGGCCGACGACGAGACAACCGGCCACGAGACAACCGGCCACGAAACAGCCCGCCACGAAACAGCCCACGACGAGGCAGGCGACCGCTCGGCAGTCCTCCGCGACGCGGTCGTCCGCGACGCAGTCCTCCGCGACGCGGTCGGCCCCGCAACGCTCGACCGCGCAAAGGCCGGTCGTACAACGGCCGGTCGCGCACAACCCGGTCGCGCGACGGCCGGCAGGTGACCGGCCGGCCGCGAGGCAGGCGGCCACGAGGCAGGTCTCCGCGAGAAAGGCGGCCACGAGAAAGGCGGCCACGAGGCAGGCGTCCGCCAGGCAGTCCGCGGCGGCGCGGCCGGCCGCGCGGCAGTCGGTCGCGAAGCGGCCGCCGAGGACCCCGCGCGCCGCGTCCGCCGGGCGCACGATCACGCTGACCGTCCCCTCGCTCGGCGAGGCCGCCACCTGGGCGGTCAACGCCGTCGCGGTGCCCCTGGCCACCGCACGCCGGGTTCTGCCCGCCGCGCACGGCCTGCCCCTGTACGCCGGCCTCGGCGCGCTGGCCGTGACGGGCGCGCTCGAGGTACCGGTGGCCCTCGGGCTCGGCATCGGCTACACCGTGCTCCGGCGCAAGGGCCCGCTCGCCCGGTTCTTCCCCCGGAAGTGACGGCGGACGTCGGGGCCCCGAGGCGGCGGGCGTCGGCCGGTCGCCGGCCCGCCGACCGGCCTTCGCCTCGCTGACACCGTGCCGTCACACGGGACGGGAACGTTGCCTGCGTCCCCCTGCCTCGCCTTGCATCCGTCCGCCGCCACGCCGCGGGAGCGACGGGGAAGGACGATGTGCGCCGTGTCCCTGCTCCCGCTCGACAACCTCTCCCGACCGCTCCCCGCCCCCGGCCGCTCCCCCGCCTACGCGCGCCTGGCCCGCCGCGTGCTGACCCTGGTCCCGCTCCTGTTGATCGGGGCGTGGGCGGTGGCCGACTGGCGTGCCGTGCGCGACGGCACCGCCCGGCTGGCCTCCGCCGACCCCTGGTGGATGCTCGCCGGGGTCTTCTTCACCTGCCTGGGCTGGGTGACCGCGGCGTGGGTCCGCCAGGGCGCCCTGCCCGAGCGGCTGGAGCCGCTGCCGCTGCTGGCGTCCCAGTTCGCCGCCGGGGCGGCGAACCACGTGCTGCCGGCGAGCATCGGCGCCCACGCCGTCACCCTGCGGTTCCTGCAGGCCCGTGGCATCCCCTTGGCCCGGGCCACCGCTTCCCTCGCCCTGTACTCGCTGGTCAAACCGATCGCGAAGACGCTGGTGCTCCTGGCCTTCGTGCTGGCGTTCCCCAGGATGCTGAGGCTCGACCGACTGGTCCCGGACGAGGGGACGTTGCTGCTGGTGGCCGCGGGGGTGGCGCTCGCTCTGGGCGCGGCCGCCGTGCTGCTGACGGCCGTCCGTCCGCTGCGCCGCGCGACGCTCGGCTTCGCCCGCACCGCCCTGGCCGACGCGCGGCTGTTGCACACGCGGCCCAGCAGGGTCCTCGCCCTGTGGGGCGGTTCGGCCGCCGCCCCGGTGCTCCAGGCGAGTGTGGTCGCCTCGGTCGGTGCGGCGCTCGGCCTGCCGTTGTCCTGGCCGCTGGTGATCTTCGCGTTCCTCGCCGCGAGTACGGCGGTCGGGGCCGTCCCCGCACCGGGCGGCATCGGACCGGTCGACGCGGCGCTGGTGGTCACCCTGGTCGCCTACGGCGCGCCGGTGGACCTGGCCACGGCCACGGTGATCGGCTACCGGGTCCTGACGGTCTGGCTGCCGCTGCTCCCGGGCGCCCTGGTCCTGGCGGCCCTGGTCCAGCGCCGGGTGCTGTGATCCGGGGGAACCCCGTCGGGTCCCGGCGGTCCCGCCCGCACCGTCCCACGTTTGTCCCCCCGTCCCCCGATCACCCGACATGCATCGACGGGGCACCGGAGGAGCGGGAGGATGATCGCGGAGCGGGCCGTGGAACTGATCCGGCAGGTCGCACACCACGTGTGGGACCGGCTCAAGACCTACGATCTGGTCCGGCGCGGCCGTGAACTGGAGTTGATGCACCGCGCCCTCGGCTTCGCCACTCTGGCCCTGGTGACCCTGGCTCCCCTGCTCATCGTGGTGGCCGCCGCCGACCCCCTGGCGCACGGGGGTTTCACCACGTGGCTGGTCGACGGCATGGGGCTGTCGGGCCGGTCCGCGCACGTGGTCACCGACATCACCGCCGCGCCCCGCAAGGTGATCAGCGCGACCAGCGTGTGGGGCGGGATCCTGCTGGCCGTGTTCGGAGTGTCCTTCGGCGGGAGCGTGCAGAACGGGTACGAGCGGATCTGGAACCTGCCTCCCGGGCCGTGGCACCGCATCTGGCGCCAGGCCACCTGGCTGATCGTGCTCACCACCTACCTGTACCAGGAGGTGCAGACACGTCTGGCGTTGCACGGATGGCTCCGGGTCGTGGTGTCCCTGGCGACCGGCGTGCTGTTCTTCTGGTGGGGCCAGCGCTTCCTTCTGGGCGGTCAGATCCGCTGGCGCGACCTGCTGCCGGGCGCGATCGCCACCATGGTGGGGCTGATCGGTCTGCGGGTCTTCTCCTATCTCGTCTTCACGCCGCTCATCGTCAGCAACGCGGTCAGTTACGGACCGCTCGGGGTCGTCCTCGTGCTGGAGTCGTGGCTGACGGGTGTGGGGTTCGTGGTCTACGGCGGCGCGCTGTTCGGCCGCTGGTTCTGCGCACACCACTGGCGGCCGCGCGTCAGGCACTGACCGGCGGTCACGGGCCGGGGGCCGCCCGGTCCCGCCGCCCGCGTCCGTCCCCGCAGGTGCCGGGGGTCAACGGCGCACCGCCCGGACGCCGCAGGCCGTCACGGCGGCCACCGCCGCGAGCGCCGCCGACACCCGCAGCGCCCGTTCCCGCCAGGGCGGCGCCGGCCGGCGTGCGGCAGCGCGCTCCGGTCGCCGGGACACCGCGTGGGCGCCCTGGTCCCGGGCCAGTTTCATCACTTCGGCGATGTGCAGGGCCCGCCGTCCGGTGCGCGCGTCCTTGATCTGCGTGCTGCAGGAGAAGCCGTCGGCGACCACCAGGCAGTCCTTGTCGGCATCGCGGACCGCCGGCAGCAGGGCCTGTTCGCCGCAGTCCATGGAGATGCCGTACTTGCCGGACTCGAAACCCCAGGACCCGGCCAGGCCACAGCACCCGCCCTTGAGGTTCTGCACGTCCAGGCCCATCTTCTCCAGCAGCTCCTGGTCGGGAGTCATGCCGCCGGTGGCACGCTGGTGGCAGTGGCCCCACAGCAGCGCCTTGCCCTTCAGCGCGGGAGGCTCGATCCCGAAGGCCCGGAAGAACTCGGGGAAGTGGTAGGCGTTGCGGGTGAGCCGTTTCGCGTCGTCGTCGTGCGGGAGCAGCTTGGGCAGCTCGTCCTTGAAGACGGCGAGGCAGCTCGGTTCCATGCCGACGACCGGGGTGCCGGCCCTGACGTGCGGCCGCAGGACGTCCAGCACCTGGTGCAGATAGCGTTCGGCGGTGTCCAGGAAGCCGTAGTCGTACAGGGGCCGTCCGCAGCAGATGTGCCGCTCCGGCATGATCACCCGCCAGCCGGCGGCCTCGATCGCCTCGACGCAGGCGACGCCGACCTGGGTGTGGAAGTGGTTGTTGAAGGTGTCCGGGAACAGGACGACGGGGCGCCCGGCCGGGTTGGCGGTGCCGCCGCGCCGGGCGAACCACTCCTGGAGGGTCATGGGCGCGAAGCGGGGCAGCGGGCGGCGGCGGTCGACGCCCGCGACGAGCTTCGCCAGGTGGGACAGCCCAGGGGTGTGGGTGACGAGGTTGACGGCTTCCGGAACGCGTGAGGCGATCCGGGCGGCCTGGTCGATGAACCCGAACGCGTACGCGTAGCGGGGGCGCCGGCGGCGGGGCGACTTGTAGTGGTGGTACAGGAACTCCGCCTTGTAGGTCGGCATGTCCACGTTGACGGGACAGTCGTTGGTGCAGCCCTTGCAGGCCAGACACAGGTCGAGAGCCTCGGCGACCTCCTCGGACTGCCAGCCGTCGGTGATGACGTCGCCCTGGAGCATGTCGAACAGCAGCCGCGCCCGGCCCCGGGTGGTGTGCTTCTCCTCCCGGGTGACCTGGTAGCTGGGGCACATCGTGTTCTCGGCCTGCGGGACGCGGCACTTGCCGATCCCCACGCAGCGCAGGGCGGCGTGCGCGAAGTCCCCGCCGTCCTCCTCGTAGGCGAACTTGGTGCGGTACCGGGGCGGGTTGTAGTCGGTGCCCAGTTTCAGGTTCTCGTCCAACCGGTACGGGTCGACGACCTTGCCCGGGTTCATCTTGCCCTGCGGGTCCCAGATCGCCTTGAACTCCCGCATGGCCTGGAGGAGTTCGGGCCCGTACTGCTTCTCTGGGAGCTCCCCGCGCTGCTGGCCGTCACCGTGCTCGCCGGAGACCGAACCGCCCATCGAGACGACCAGGTCGGCGGCCTCCTCCAGGAACGCCCGGTAGGTGGCCAGGCCGTCGGCGGTGCGCAGGTCGAAGCTGAGCCGGCAGTGGATGCACCCCTGGCCGAAGTGGCCGTACATGGCGCCGGTGATGCCGTGCCGGTCCATGACCCTGCGCAGCTCGCGCACGTACTCGCAGGGCCCGTTCCAGGCCGCCGACGTCGAGGGTCATCCGGCCCGCGGCGGGCCCGCGATCTCCGGGTGGGTCTTGGTCGGCACCTCGCGCGTCGTCCGGCGTGCTGCCTTCGCCATCGGGTCCTCACCTTTCCTTCGCGAGCCCGGTCAGACCGGTCGGGTCCCGTACACGCGGTACGGCTCGGCGTCGGCCCACTTGACGTCCAGACCGAGTCCCGGACGGCCGGTGTCCGGTCGCAGGGCGCCGTCCGCGGGCGACAGGGTGCCGTCGAACAGCAGGCCCTCGACCCGTACGTGGTCGTGGAAGTACTCCAGGTGCCGCAGCCTGCGTACGGCGCAGAAGGCGTGCGCGGACACCGCGGGGGCGCAGTGCGCCGACAGGTCGAGGTCATGGGCCGCCGAGAGGCCGCCCACCTCCAGGACGCCGGTGATGCCGCCGCAGCGGGTGACGTCGGCCTGGAGGCAGTCCACGGCGGGACGCTCCACGAGGTTCACGAAGTCCCGCAGGGTGTAGGCGTACTCGCCCGCCGCGATCTCCAGCCGCTCCGGTCCGCGCTCGCGCAGCAGGCGCAGTCCTTCCAGGTCGGCGGAGCTGACGGGTTCCTCGAACCAGCGCACGTCCCACTCCTCGTGGAACCTGCGCGCCCAGTACAGCGCCTGCTTGCGGCCGAGCGCCCCGTTGGCGTCGGTGAACAGCTCCGGTTCGTCGCCGACCGCCTTGCGCACCGCGGTCAGCCGGACCGGGTCGCGCTCGGGCTCGCGCGAGGTCTTCAGCTTGACGCGGGGGATCCCCTGGTCCACCCATCCGGTGAGCTGGTCGGTGAGGCGGTCCAGGGAGTAATTGGTGAAGCCGCCGCTGCCGTAGACGGGGACGCGGTCGTGGTAGGCGGGGAGCAGCCGGACCAGGGGGAGCCCCAGCAGTCTCGCCTTGAGGTCCCACAGCGCGACGTCGACCGCGGACACCGCCATGGCTCCGACGCCCGGGCGCCCGGCGTTGCGGATCCGCACCCCCATCCGCTCCCACAGGGCGGGCGGCGAGGACGCGTCCCGGCCCTTGATCGCCGGCGCCAGCTTGGAGTCGACGAACGAGGCGGCCGACACGTCCCCGTAGGTGTATCCCAGGCCGGTCCGCCCGCCGGCGTGGACCCGGACCAGGACGACCGTTGTGGAGTCCCAGTCCAGCGTTCCGTCCTGTTCCCTGCCGTCCGGGCCGTCGGTGGGCACCTCGAAGGCGTGGACGTCGACCTCGTCGATGCGCCACTCGCCCGGCTGCGGGCCCGCGGCACCGGGCGCCCCGGCGGCCCCGGTGTCAGTCCCCATGGTGGCGTCCGGGAAGGCGCTCGGCGTACTCGCTGAGCTTCTGGCGTACGCCCTTGGTGGCGATGCCCACCCTCTCCGGGTCGTGCACGACGGCCTTGGCCGCCTTCTTGCCCTGCTCGGTCATGATGTGCGGCGGGATCGGGGCGATCTCCTGGTCCACCTTGAACTCCAGCACCACCGGCCGGTCGCTGGACAGGGCCTCGTCCCAGGCGGCGCCGACCTTCTTCGGCTTGTCGCAGTAGACGCCCTTCAGGCCGAGGAGTTCGGCGTACTTGGCGTAGGGGACGTCCGGGATGTACTGCGAGCCCGGGAACTTCGGATCACCGGCCATGGCCCGCTGTTCCCAGGTCACCTGGTTGAGGTCCTGGTTGTTGAACACGCAGAAGACGAACGGCGCGGGTCCGGACAGCCGGTCCAGGTAGCGCTTGATGGTGATCATCTCGTTCATGCCGTTCATCTGGAAGGCGCCGTCGCCGACGAACGCGATGACCGGCCGGTCCGGATACGCGAACCGCGCGGCGATCGCGTACGGCGTCCCCGGCCCCATGGTGGCCAGCGTGCCCGACAGGGAGGCCTGCATGCCCTTGCGCAGCTTCAGATGACGCGCCCACCAGTTCGTTCCCGAACCGGAGTCGGCGGTCAGGATCGCGCCGTCGGGCAGCCGGGGCGACAGCTCGGCCGCGACGGCCTGCGGGTTGATCTTCCCGCCGAAGTGCTGGTCGGACCACTTCTCGCAGACCGCGCTCCACTCGGCGACGTCCTTCTCGATCTTCTGCCGCCAGCTACGGTCCTCCTTGCGCTTGAGCAGCGGCAGGAGGGCCTTGAGCGTCTCCTTGGAGTCCCCGACGAGGTGCGCTTCCATCGGGTAGCGGATGCCGATCATCCGCCCGTCGATGTCGATCTCGACGCCGCGGGCCTGCCCCTCGTCCGGCAGCCACTCGGCGTACGGGAAGCTCGTGCCGACCATGAGCAGGGTGTCGCACCCCTGGATCATGTTGTCGCTGGCCTTGCTGCCGAGCAGGCCGATGGGGCCCGTGACGAACGGCAGGTCGTCCGGCAGCACCTCGCGGCCCAGCAGCGCCTTGGCCACGCCGGCGCCCAGCAGTTCGGCCGTCTCGACGACCTCGCTCTCGGCGCGAGCCGCGCCCTGGCCGACGATCATGGCGACCTTGCTGCCGGAGTTCAGCACGTCGGCCGCCTTGCGCAGTTCGCCCTCGTCGGGCAGCACCCGGGGCCGGCTCCAGCCGACGCTGGAGAAGACGGCGCCGTGCATCTTGGGCGGCGACGGCTGGGCCTCCGCCTCCTGGATGTCCTCGGGGATGATGACGGTGGCGACGCCCCGGGTGGTCAGCGCGGTCTTGAACGCCCGGTCGATGACGTGCCGCGCCTGCGCCGGATGCGTGACCATCTGGCAGAACTCGGAGACGTCTGCGAACAGTTGCTCGAGAGCGATCTCCTGCTGGTAGTGCGAGCCGAGACAGAGCCGTTTCTGCTGGCCCACCACCGCGACCACGGGCTGGTGGTCCAGCTTGGCGTCGTACAGCCCGTTGAGCAGGTGGACCGCGCCGGGGCCGGACGTGGCCGTGCAGCAGCCGACCTCGCCGGTGAACTTGGCGTGGGCGCACGCCATGAAGGCGGCCATCTCCTCGTGCCTGACCTGGACGAACTCCGGGTGCCCCGCGGCCCGGTCGAAGGCACCGAGCAGTCCGTTGATGCCGTCACCCGGATAGCCGAAGACCCTTTCGACACCCCACTCACGCAGGCGTTGCAACACGAAATCGGCCACCAACGTCATGTCTGCTCCCTCGCCACGCACCTGTGCCGCCACGATGAGTGACCCTCCGGGGACACCCGTAAACAGCACGCGCGACGCGGCCACCCTCGCGCCGCGACAGAGCAACCCGACCGATGCTTCGGTGACCTCGCACGGCGCTTCGGGATCGCTCTGCCCGGCGTGGCGGCCGCCCGGTCAGCCCGCCGGGCCGGGAGGGTCGTCCGACGGGTCGTCGGGCGGCGGGACCGGGGGCCGGCCGAAGCGGACCCTGACCTTCTCGAAGCCCTTGAAGGCCTCCGTGGCGGCGTACGAGTGGTAGGCCCGGCGGTCGGCCGGAGTGAGGTGCACCCGGTCGGTGAACGGGGTCAGCAGGCTGCGCGGCCACAGCCGCATGATCCGGACCACGCTCACCTCGGCCGTCATGAGGAAGATGAGGGCGCCGAGGTAGAGCCAGGCCAGCAGACCGAGGACGATGCCGAACAGGCCGTAGGTGGCCGTTGCGCCCCGCAGCACGTGGCTGACGTAGTACGAGCCGCCCCACTGCAGCAGTTGCCAGGCGAGGGCGCCGCCGAGCACGGCGCCGGACAGACGGCGCAGCGGGAGCCGGCGCCGGATCAGCGTCCGGTAGATGAGCAGCAGCAGGGCGGCGTTGAGGACGACGGCGAGGGCCGCGGCGGCCACCCTGACGCCGGTCTCCAGCCGGGCGCCGAACACGCTCGCCCGTGACTCCGCGAAGGACAGACCCGTGGTGAGGCACAGCCCCAGCGCGAGGATCGACAGGAACAGCAGGCCCCTCAGCCGCGAGCGGAACGGATCGGGGCGCGCGTGCCGCGGCACGGCCCAGATCTTGTTCAGCGCGTGCTGTGCGGCCTGAGCCACGCCCAGGGCGCCGTAGAGGCTGCCCACCACACCCACGACGAGGGCGGCACCGCTGCCGTGGAAGGAGTGGATGTTCTCGCCGAGCTGGTCTCCGATGACCGGGAACTCGTGGAGCGCGGAGTTCAGCACGCGTTGCCGCAGCTCGGGATCGCCGCTGAGCAGGGTGCCGAGGATGGAGACGAGGATCAGCAGCAGCGGGAAGAGCGAGAGGAACGCGTAGTAGGTGAGGATCGCCGCGAGATAGGTGGCCTGGTCGTCGTAGAACTTGTAGAGCACGGCGAGCGGGAGCCCCGCCCAGCGGTGGCGCCGCTGGTACGCGTCCACGCGGGCCACGACTCCCATGGTCTGCCTCGTGCGCTCTGCCGGGAACCCGCCGGCCCCCTCATGTCTCCTTGGTCCCGAGGATAAGCCGGGTGGCATGCACCCGCCACCGCGCCGCGGTTCCCGCGGCCCTCCCATGAACCGCCGGCACCCCCGTGAACCGCCGGCACCCCCGTGCCGACGGCCGGTCGCGACACGACGAGCCATTCAGCCCCGTGCACATGCACATCAAGGGCCGTTACGGGATCTTTGACCGCGTAATTCCCATTCGCGGCTTTTCCCGTACTGGAGTTCTTCCGATGACCACACAGACGGAGCCGGTCACGCTCGTACCGGTCGAGGGGCGTCGCCACCCGGGCCGCGTGGTCGTGGCGTGGCTGACGACGACGGATCACAAGAAGATCGGGCATCTGTATCTGATCACGTCGTTCGCCTTCTTCCTGATCGGCGGGGTGATGGCACTGCTGATCCGGGCGGAGCTGGCGCGCCCGGGGCTGCAGGTCGTGTCCAAGGAGCAGTACAACCAACTCTTCACGATGCACGGCACGATCATGCTGCTGCTGTTCGCCACCCCCACCTTCGCCGGCTTCGCCAACGCCGTCATGCCCCTGCAGATCGGCTCACCCGACGTGGCCTTCCCGCGGCTGAACATGCTGTCCTACTGGCTGTTCCTCTTCGGTGCCCTGATCGCGATGAGCGGCTTCCTCAGTCCGAACGGCGCCGCGGACTTCGGCTGGACCGCCTACACACCGCTCAGCGGCCCTGAGCGCACCACCCAGATCGGGGGCGACCTGTGGGTCATGGGGCTGGCGCTGTCGGGATTCGGCACGATCCTCGGCGCGGTCAACTTCATCACCACCATCGTGTGCATGCGTGCCCCCGGGATGACGATCTTCCGCATGCCGATCTTCACCTGGAACGTGCTGCTGACCTCGGTCCTCGTCCTGTTCGCCTTCCCGGTCCTCGCGGCTGCGCTGCTCGCCTTGGAGGCGGACCGCAAATTCGGCGCCCACGTCTTCGATCCGGCGGTCGAGGGCTCGGTCCTGTGGCAGCACCTGTTCTGGTTCTTCGGCCATCCCGAGGTCTACATCCTGGCGCTGCCGTTCTTCGGCGTGATCAGCGAGATCATCCCGGTCTTCGCCCGCAAGCCGATCTTCGGCTACCTGGGACTGGTGGGCGCGACCATCGCCATCGCCGGACTGTCGGTCACGGTGTGGGCGCACCACATGTTCGCCACCCAGGCCGTGCTGCTGCCGTTCTTCTCCTTCCTGACCTACCTCATCGCGGTACCGACAGGGGTGAAGTTCTTCAACTGGATCGGCACCATGTGGAAGGGCTCACTCTCCTTCGAGACACCGATGCTGTGGGCGGCCGGCTTCCTCGTCACCTTCCTCTTCGGCGGACTGACCGGTGTCATCCTCGGCTCGCCACCGCTGGACTGGCACGTCACCGACTCCTACTTCGTCGTGGCGCACTTCCACTACGTGCTCTTCGGCACGATCGTCTTCGCGATGTTCGGCGGATTCAGCTTCTGGTGGCCGAAGATGACCGGCACGCTGCTCGACGAGCGCCTCGGGAAGATCCACTTCTGGACGCTGTTCGTCGGTTTCCACATGACGTTCCTCGTGCAGCACTGGCTCGGCGCCGAGGGCATGCCCCGCCGCTACGCCGACTACCTGGCCGCCGACGGCTTCACCTGGCTGAACACCGTCTCGAGCATCGGCGCCTTCCTGCTCGGTCTGTCCACCCTGCCGTTCCTGTACAACGTGTGGAAGACCGCGCAGTACGGCGAGCGCGTGAAGGTCGACGACCCCTGGGGATACGGCCGCTCCCTGGAGTGGGCGACCTCCTGCCCACCGCCGCGCCACAACTTCACCACCCTCCCCCGGATCCGCTCCGAGTCCCCCGCCTTCGACCTCCACCACCCCGACCTGGCCGAGGTCGACTACGCGACCTACACCGGTCGGCGCGACGCCATCGAAGCGCCGGGACACCAGGGACCCCGGCCGTGAGCGCCCCGCCCGACGACCGGGCACCGCACGTCACCGGTGCCGAGCTCGCCGCCGAAGTCGAGGGGTACCTGCTCGCCCGCGCCGAGTACGACAGGGCGCAACGCGAAGCCGAGGCTCTGTGCGCCGCGCTCCCCTGGCTGACCGGCGCGCAGGCCGAGGACCTGGCACGCCACTACGTCAGCCGGCGCCTGGACGTCACCCGCCGGACACTGGCCGACATCGCGCGGCGCTCCGTGCAGCTCCGGGAAGAATACGAGGCCCGTTATGCCGCCCTGCGGCGCGCTCTGTTCAAGCGCCACGCCGCGTGCGCCTGCGCCCTGCTCGGCCTCACGGGACTGATCACGGCGCTGTGCTCCCTGACACGCTGACCACACCACCTTCTGTGACGCACGGCACAGGGACGTGGACAACTTTTTCCCAAAGCAATGATCAATGCGGCTGGTGCCTCCGTACTTGCTGTTGTAGAAGCCGCTCGTGCATGGAGGCAGCATGCCCATATCCCGCAACACCGCAGGAACCCTCGTCGTGGCCGGGGCACTGGGCCTGACCCTCACCGCTCTCGCCTACCCCGCCATGCTCGGCGTCCAGACCACGTCCAGCTCTCCGGACCGGATCATCGCCAACACCCGGTACGGCCCGCTGACCGAGGCCGACCGCGACTTCGTCGTCAAGGTGCGTTCCGCGGGGCTGTGGGAGTACCCCCTCGGCGAGATCTCGCTGAGGAAGGGCTCGTCGCCGGAGATGCGGGAAGCCGGCAAGCACCTGATCGTCGGGCACGCCGGACTCGACGAGATGTGCCGCAAGATCGCCCCGGAGCTGGGCATCACCCTGCCCAACCGGGCGACACCGCAACAGCAGCAGTTCGTGGCGACCGCGGATGCGGCCAACGGCAAGGAGTTCGACTCCACCGCGGCCAACATCATGCGTGTGACCCACGGGCAGATCTTCCCGGTGATCGCCAAGATCCGCGCCACCACCAAGAACACCCTGGTGCGTCAGCTCGCCGACCTGGCCAACGACACCGTCCTGGACCACCTGACCATGATGGAGAAGACGGGCACGGTCAATTTCGACCAGGCCAACTTCCAGCAGACCACCCCGCCCAAGCTCCCCAAGGACCAGCTCACCCCGCCGGCTCCCCAGCCCGGAGAACCGATGGTCGTCCTGACCCAGCGTCCCGACCTGAACATCCACACCGCCTCCCCCACGCCCAGCCCGTCGGCCAACTGACGCCCCGCCCGCGCGGGCGGGTCGGAGACGGACCGCGGGGCCGCGACCGCCGTCCACGCGAACCCGGACGCGGACTGGCGGACGCGGCCGCCCGGGGGCGTTTCCGGCGAGCGAGCCGGGGGGACTCGTGCCAGGCTCGAAGCGAGCGAGCGGCAAGCGCGGCGGGTGCCGATGACGCCTGGGCGAGGAGGTTGGCCATGACGCGTGGCAGCGCCGCGGAGACCGGCGGGGCAGGCGAGGGGGCCGTGCGCGGCAATCTGCTCTTCGGCCCGCAACCCGACGTGGCGGGGGCGGCCGGGTACACCGACGCCCCGCCGCGCGTGGGCTTCTTCACGGACACCTCCGTGTGCATCGGCTGCAAGGCGTGCGAAGTGGCGTGCAAGGAGTGGAACGCCGTGCCGGAGGACGGCCTGGAGCTCACCGGCATGTCCTACGACAACACCCAGGGACTCGGCGCGGACACCTGGCGGCATGTGGCGTTCATCGAGCAGCGCAAACCGCTGGGCGGGCAGGAGCCCGGTGTCGGCCACCAGGACGTCGACGTCTTCGACGCCGCCCGCAGCCTCGGCGCCTCCGCCTCCTCCCCGGGCCCCGGAGCCACGGCCCCCGCGCCCGCCGGCGCACCGGCCGGGGAGATCTCTCCCGTGTCCCCGGACGGACGCACCGAACTGCGGTGGCTGATGTCCTCGGACGTCTGTAAGCACTGCACGCACGCGGCCTGTCTCGACGTGTGCCCCACCGGCTCGCTGTTCCGGACGGAGTTCGGCACGGTGGTGGTCCAGGAGGACATCTGCAACGGCTGCGGGTACTGCGTGCCCGCCTGCCCCTACGGCGTCATCGACCAGCGTCCCCACGACGGACGGGTGTGGAAGTGCACCCTGTGCTACGACCGGCTCGGCGTCGGAATGGAACCGGCCTGCGCGAAGTCCTGCCCCACCGACTCCATCCAGTTCGGCCCGCTCGACGAACTGCGCGAACGCGCCGCCGCCCGGGTCGCCCGGCTGCACGCCGCCGGCGTCACCGACGCCCGCCTGTACGGCGAGGACCCCGAGGACGGCGTCGGCGGCGACGGCGCGTTCTTCCTGCTGCTGGACGAGCCGGAGGTCTACGGTCTGCCGCCGGACCCGGTCGTCACCACCCGTGACCTGCCCTCGATGTGGCGGCACGCGGCGGCGGCCGCCGCGTCGCTCGCGGCGCTGGCCGCGGTCAGCTTCGTCAGGAGGCCCCGATGACCGGCTCGGACGTCACCCGTGACGGCGTGCAGGGCGCCCGCCCCGGACGCGAGGCCCTCACCGGCGCGGGCGCCGGACGCCGTCTGCGTCGCCGCGGACGCGGCGAGCGGTCCATGGTGCCCGAGGCACGGTTCTCGTCGTACTACGGCAAACCGATCCTGAACAAGCCGGTCTGGAAGGCCCTGGACATCGCGGGCTACCTCTACCTCGGCGGCCTCGCCGGCGCCTCCTCGCTGCTGGCCGCCGGGAGCCAGGCCACCGGGCGGCCGGGGCTGGCCCGGGCCGGGAAGCTCGGCGCGGCGGGCGCGATCTCGCTCTCCCTGGCCGCGCTCGTGCACGACCTGGGGCGCCCGGCCCGTTTCGTCAACATGCTCCGTGTCTTCAAGCCGACCTCCCCGATGAGCGTGGGCTCCTGGCTGCTCGCCGGCTACGCGCCGCTGACGGTGGCCGCCGCGGCCGCCGACGTGGCGGGCCGCCACCGCAGGATCGGGGCCACCGCCACGGCGGGCGCGGCCGTGCTGGGCCCGGCCGTGGCCACCTACACCGCCGTCCTGATCTCCGACACGGCGGTGCCGTCCTGGCACGAGGGCTACCGCCAGATGCCGTTCGTGTTCGCGGGATCCGCCGCGAGCGCGGCGGCCGGACTGGGCCTGGTCTGCGCTCCGGCGGCACAGGCCGGGCCCGCGCGCCGGATGGCCGTGCTGGGTGCCGCCCTGGAGCTGGGCGCCTTCCGGCTGATGCAGCGGAGCACGGGCCTGGCGGCCGAACCGTACGAGCAGGGCAGGCCCCGTACGCTGCTGCGCTGCGCCGAGGCGCTCACGGCCGGCGGGGCCGCGCTGGCCGCGCTCGCGGGCCGGCGTGCGGGCCGCCGTCCGTCGGCGGCGGCGGGCGCGGCACTGCTGGCCGGCTCGGCGATGCTGCGGTTCGCCGTGTTCCACGCCGGGGTGGCGTCCGCGGAGGACCCCAAGTACACGGTCGTGCCGCAGCGGGAACGGCTGGACGCACGCGAGCGCTGACGGTCCGGCGCCCCGACGGACGGCCGTTTCGCCGTCCGCGCGGAGGGTAATCAGGACCGGCCGGGCCGGCAGGGGGCGAACCTCTCGTCACGGGACGTCGCAGGATGCCGCGTTCGCCCCCCTGCGGGACAATGTGCCGCAGGGGACCGCGAGCGCCCGGGGTCCGGCGTCGCCCTCGCCCGAGGGCCGCACGACGAGGAACCGAGCGGGAGGAGCAGCAGACATGGGCGTACGCACATGGATCGACTCCTGGCCGGTCTACCGCCAGCTCAAGGGCACCGACCCGCTGGGCCGCGGGGCCGCCGCCAAGAGCGGCACCAGCGCGCGCCTCACCCCGCGGGTCGCCACCGCCGACCGGGTGGTCAAGTCGGTCTGCCCGTACTGCGCCGTGGGCTGCGGCCAGAACGTCTACGTCCAGGACGAGCGGGTCACGCAGATCGAGGGCGACCCCGACTCCCCCATCTCCCGCGGCCGTCTGTGCCCCAAGGGCGCTGCGAGCCTGCAGCTGACCACGGGCGGCTCGCGCGAGCACCACGTCCTGTACCGGCGCCCGTACGGCACCGACTGGGAGCGGCTCGACCTCGACACGGCGATGGACATGATCGCCGACCGGGTGATCGCGGCGCGCCGGGCCGGCTGGCAGTGGGAGGTCGACGGGACCCGCACCCGGCGCACGCTGGGCATGGCCAGCCTCGGCGGGGCCACCCTGGACAACGAAGAGAACTACCTGATCAAGAAGCTGTTCACGGCGCTGGGAGCGATCCAGATCGAGAACCAGGCGCGTGTTTGACACTCCTCCACCGTTCCCAGTCTGGGAACCTCGTTCGGCCGCGGCGGCGCGACCACCTTCCAGCAGGACCTGCAGAACTCCGACTGCATCGTCATCCAGGGCTCGAACATGGCCGAGTGCCATCCGGTCGGGTTCCAGTGGGTGATGGAGGCGAAGGCCCGCGGAGCGAAGGTGATCCACGTCGACCCGCGGTTCACCCGCACCAGTGCGCTGGCGGACCTCCATGTGCCGCTGCGCGCGGGCTCGGACATCGCCTTCCTCGGCGGGATCATCAACTACGTCCTGAGCCAGGAGAAGTACTTCCGCGACTACGTCGTGGCGTACACCAACGCGCCGGTGGTGCTGCGGGAGGACTTCCGGGACACCGAGGACCTCGACGGCGTCTTCTCGGGCCTGGACGCCGACAGCCGCAGCTACGACAACAGCAGCTGGCAGTACGAGGGCACGGAGATGCAGGCGGCCTCGGGCGAACGTGACCAGGAGTACGAGGAGCGCACCCGTGGCGGCAGCTCGGTGTCGGAGGCGGCGCGCGGTGAGGCCCACGGTGCGGGCGGCGCCGTGATCCCGGAGGGCGAGCCCGAGCGCGACGAGACGCTGACCCACCCGCGCTGTGTGTTCCAGGTGCTCAGGCGTCACTACGCCCGCTACACGCCGGAGATGGTCGAGCGGATCTGCGGGGTGCCGCAGGACCTGTTCCGCCAGGTGTGCGAGCTGGTGACGGAGAACTCGGGGCGCGAGCGGACCACCGCCTTCGCCTACGCGGTCGGCTGGACGCAGCACACCGTCGGCGTCCAGTACATCCGCGCGGCGGCCGTGCTGCAGAGCCTGCTCGGCAACATCGGCCGTCCCGGTGGCGGGATCCTCGCCCTGCGCGGGCACGCCTCCATTCAGGGTTCGACCGACATCCCGACCCTGTTCAACCTGCTGCCCGGCTACATCCCGATGCCGCACGCGCACAAGAACGAGGACCTCGACGCCTTCATCGAGGCGGAGGCGGCGCACAAGGGCTACTGGGGCAACATGCGCTCCTACCTGGTGAGCCTGCTCAAGGCGTACTGGGGCGATGCCGCGACGCCCGAGAACGACTTCTGCTTCGACTACCTGCCGCGTCTGACGGGCTCCCACTCCACCTACGAGACGGTGATGGCCCAGCTCGAGGGCACCTGCAAGGGCTACTTCCTGATGGGTGAGAACCCGGCCGTCGGCTCGGCCAACTCCAAGATGCAGCGGCTGGGCATGGCCAACCTCGACTGGCTGGTCGTACGCGACTTCTCCCTCATCGAGTCGGCCACCTGGTGGAAGGACGGCCCGGAGATCGAGACCGGCGAGATGCGCACGGACGACATCCGCGCCGAGGTGTTCTTCCTGCCGGCCGCCGCGCACACCGAGAAGGACGGCAGCTTCACCAACACCCAGCGGCTGCTGCAGTGGCACCACCAGGCCGTCGAGCCGCCCGGCGAGGCGCGCAGCGACCTGTGGTTCACCTACCACCTCGGGCGGATCATCCGCGAGAAGCTCGCCGGGTCGGCCGACCCGATGGACCGCCCGGTGCTCGACCTGACATGGAACTACCCCACGAAGGGAGAACTCGCCGAACCCGACGCGGAGGCGGTCCTCGCGGAGATCAACGGCCACGACGCCGAGGGCCGTCCCCTGGCCTCCTACGAGCAGCTCAAGGGCGACGGCTCCACGGCCTGCGGCTGCTGGATCTACTGCGGGGTCCAGGCCGACGGCGTGAACCAGGCGGCCCGCCGCACACCGGGTGAGCAGCAGGACTGGGTGGCGAACGAGTGGGGCTGGGCCTGGCCGGCCAACCGCCGCATCCTGTACAACCGGGCCTCCGCGGACCCGGACGGCAGGCCCTGGAGCGAGCGCAAGGCACTGGTGTGGTGGGACGCGGACGAGGGCCAGTGGACGGGCCACGACGTGCCGGACTTCAAGAAGGACAAGGCCCCCGACCACCGGCCCCCGCAGGACGCGAGCGGCCCGGAGGCTCTGTCGGGCACCGACCCGTTCATCATGCAGGCCGACGGCAAGGCCTGGCTGTTCGTGCCCGCCGGACTGACCGACGGGCCCCTGCCCACTCACTACGAGCCCCAGGACTCGCCCTTCACCAACCTGCTGTACCCCCGGCAGCGCAACCCGGTACGGCAGTTGCTGCCGCCGCACCCGGACAACCGCTACCAGCCCAGCGGCGACGAGCCGGGCACGGAGGTGTTCCCCTACGTCGCCACCACCTACCGGCTCACCGAGCACCACACCGCGGGCGGCATGTCCCGCTGGCAGCCCTACCTGGCGGAGCTGCAGCCGGAGTTCTTCTGCGAGGTCTCCCCCGAACTCGCCGCGGAACGCGGTCTGGAGCACGCCGGCTGGGCGACGATCGTCAGCGCCCGGGGCGTGATCGAGGCGCGGGTGCTGGTGACCGACCGGGTGCCGCCGCTGACCGTGCACGGGCGGACCCTGCTCCAGGTCGGTCTGCCCTACCACTGGGGGCCGAACGGTTACAGCACCGGCGACGCCGCCAACGAGCTGGTGCACCTGTCCCTCGACCCGAACACGCACATCCAGGAGACGAAGGCGTTCGCCGTCGACATCCGGCCGGGCCGCCGCCCCAGGGGCCCGGCGGCCGTCGAGCTGGTGCGCGCCTACCGGGCCCGGGCGGGCATCGACGACCACACCGGTACGGAGGTCTGAGGCGCCTGATCGAGCACGCCCCGGCTCCCTACCTGACCACGATGGAATGGGCCCCGCGCGGTACCAGTTCCCCCACCACCGGCGCGCCGGGCACCTCCCCGGCGACGAGCAGGCCGCCGGAGGTCTGCGCGTCGGCCAGCAGCAGACGGGTGTCCGCGTCCGTGTCCCCGAAGTCCGTGTGCGGGGCGACCCATTCGAGGTTGCGCCGGGTGCCGCCGCTGACGTATCCGTCCCGTACGGCCTCCCGGGCGCCGTCGAGGTAGGGCACGGCGGCGCTGTCGACCACGGCGGTGACGCCGGAGGCGCGGGCCAGCTTGTGCAGGTGGCCGAGGAGGCCGAAGCCGGTGACGTCGGTGGCGCAGGTGACCCCGGCGGCGAGGGCGGCCTGGGCCGCGTCCCGGTTGAGGGCCGCCATCGTGGCGACGGCCTGCTCGAATCGTTCGCCGGTGACCTTGTGCCGGTTGTTGAGCACACCGACACCCAGCGGCTTGGTCAGCGACAGCGGCAGTCCGGGACGGCCGGCGTCATTGCGCAGCAGCCGCCCGGGGTCGGCGACACCGGTGACGGCCATGCCGTACTTGGGTTCCGGGTCGTCCACGCTGTGCCCGCCGCCGACGTGGCAGCCCGCCTCGGTGGCGATGTCCAGTCCGCCGCGCAGCACCTCGCGGGCCAGGTCGAACGGGAGCCGGTCGCGCGGCCAGGCCAGGAGGTTCACGGCCAGCACGGGCCGGCCGCCCATCGCGTACACGTCGGACAGGGCGTTGGCGGCGGCGATGCGCCCCCAGTCGTAGGGGTCGTCCACGACCGGGGTGAAGAAGTCGGCCGTGCAGACGATCGCAGTCCCCCGGTGGGTGACCACGGCAGCGTCGTCGCCGGTGGCGAGGCCCACCAGCAGCGGGGTGTCGCCCCCGGCGAGCGGTGGCGCGGTCAGCCCCGCGACCACCTCCTCCAGCTCTCCCGGCGGGATCTTGCAGGCGCAGCCGCCGCCGTGGGCGAACTGCGTGAGGCGGACGGTTGCTTGGCGGGTCGGTGTCATACCTGTCTCCTGGGGCACTAGCCTGGCGAGCGGTGGAGGCGTGTGGGTGCCTGGTGGCCCTCCCGGTCTTCAAAACCGAGGTGCCCGAGGATCTCGGGCAGGCGGGTTCGATTCCCGTCCGCCTCCGCTCCCCGGCGCGGGCCGGCAGCGCCGCCGCTGGTCGTCCACCCGCTCGGTCTGTCCCTGGGCGTCCAGCAGTTCCAGGAGCGGCACGGCCACCCTGCGGGTGGTGTCCAGAGCCCGGCGGGCCTCGCTGAGCGTGAACGGCTGGGGCAGCCGGCGCAGGACGTCGGCGGCCCGGGCGTCCGCCCCCGGAAGCAGCACGATGCCGTCGGCCACCGCCAGCAGCGCGCCCGCCGAGACCGCGGCGGCCACCGCCTTGCGGGTGAGCCCGAGTTCCTTCAGCCGGTCGGCCTCCGGCGCGCGGAACGGTGTCCGCGTCAGCTCGCGCCGTACGGCGTCGACGGCGGCGTCGAGGGGCGCGGGCAGCGTCGGCCGGAGGCTGCCGGGCCCGTACAGCCGTCCTTGCCGGCGCAGCAGCCGGTCCGGGCCCGGTGTCCCGGCGAGCGCGTCCACCAACGTCCGGTCGGGCAGGCGGAGCAGGCGCCGGGCCGCCTCGGTCGGCAGGCCGGGTTCGAGCGGGTGCTCCGCGGCGTACCGCTTCACCTCGGCGGCCAGGCGCTCCCGCAGCTCCGCCCAGTGGGCCTCGTCGACCAGCCACTCCCCGGCGACCGGCGCGGCGGGCGGCGGCACGCCCATCGCCAGCAGCTCCGACCGGCGGACGAGCCGTCGGCGCCGCAGCTCCCCGGCTCCGTCCGGGCGACCGGTCATGGCCGCCAGTTCGGCCGCCCTGGCCCGTCCCGCGCCCCGCCGGGCCAGTCGCGGCGGGCGCACGTCGAGCACAGTCACCCCGCACGGCATGCGCCGCCCGCCCGGTTCCCTCAGCACGGCCCGGTCCCCGACGCGCAGGGGCAGGGCCCGGTTCAGGGTCAGCCGGGCGGTGTCCTGCCCCAGCGGGCGGACCGTCGCCGGGACGGCGGCCGTACCGATGTGGAGGGTGATCGTACGGGGCAGGTCGGCGACCGGTTCACCGGTGACACGGACGTCCAGGAGGTCGGTGAGCAGCCAGCGGTCCGGTGTCAGGAGCACCTGGCCCCGTCGCAGAACGCCCTCCACCGGGCCGTGCACATTGACCGCCACGCGCGCCACGCCGCTGGCGGCGGACCGTTCCTCGTACAGGCACTGCAGCCCGCGCACCTTCAGCAGGGTCGAGCCGTCACCCGTCACGAGCCGGTCACCGGCGCGCAGGGTGCCCGCGCCGAGCGTGCCGGTCACCACGGTGCCGTGGCCGCGTACGGTGAAGGCGCGGTCGAGCCACAGCCGCACGTCCGCGTCCGCGGGCGGCACCGGCAGCGATCGCGCCAACCGGGCCAGTTCCGCGCGCAGTCGGTCCAGACCGGCGCCGGTCACCGCGCTGACCGCCACGGACGGCACCGTGCCGAGGGAGGTGGCGGCCATGCGCCGCACGGCGTCGGCGCGCACGGGCCCGGGGTCGGCCAGGTCGCTGCGGGTCACCGCGAGCACGGCGTGCCGTACCCCGAGGGCGTCGAGGATCGCCAGGTGTTCCTCGGACTGGGGTTGCCAGCCCTGGTCGGCGGCCACGACGAACAGCACGGCGGGCACGGGTCCGACCCCGGCCAGCATCGTGGCCACGAACCTCTCGTGGCCCGGGACGTCCACGAAGGCCAGATGCTCCCCGTCCGTGCCGAGCCGGGTCCACACGAAGCCGAGGTCGAGGGTGAGCCCCCTGCGCCGCTCCTCCTCGAAGCGGTCGGGTTCCATCCCGGTCAGCGCCCGCACCAGGGCCGACTTGCCGTGGTCGACGTGCCCGGCGGTGGCCAGCACCCGCATGACGCCTACCTTCCCGCGGCCGACCGCACGGCTTCGGCCAGCCGCTCGTCGTCCTCCGGCGGTACCGCCCGCAGGTCGAGCAGGCAGCGCCCCGCCTCCACGCGCCCGACGACGGGAACGGGGCCGGTGCGCAGCGCGGCGGCGTACGGCTCGGGCAGCGACAGGGCGGCGCTGGGCAGCGTCACCCCGGGCGCGCCGCCGCCGCCGACGGTCGCCGCGCTCCGCACCGCGTGCACGTCGATGCCGTGCGCGCTCAGCGCCTCGGCGAGCCGGTCGGCGCGGGCCGCCAGGTCCGCCGGCTCGACGGCCAGGGCGGCGTCGGTCGGGGTCCGTGGGCCGGTGAGCGTGGCCTCCAGCGCGGCCAGGGTCAGCTTGTCCACGCGCAGGGCCCGGGCCAGGGGATGCCGGGAGACGGTCCGGACCAACTCCGCGTCGCCGAGCAGCAGTCCGCACTGCGGGCCGCCGAGCAGCTTGTCGCCGCTGGCGGTGACCAGTGAGGCGCCGGCCCGCAACTGGGTCTCGGCGTCGGGTTCCTCGGGCAGCAGCGGGTGGGGGGCGAGCAGCCCGGAACCGATGTCGGACACCACCGGCACGCCCAGCCCGGCCAGTTCGCCGACATGCGCGGCGCGGGTGAACCCGGTGATGCGGAAGTTGGAGGGGTGCACCTTCAGCACGAATCCGGTCTGCGGTCCGATCGCGGCGGCGTAGTCCGCGGTGGTCGTGCGGTTGGTGGTGCCGACCTCGCGGAGCCGGGCCCCGGTGGAGACCAGGAGGTCCGGAAGCCGGAACCCGTCGCCGATCTCCACCATCTCCCCCCGGCTGATGACGATCTCCTTGCCGACCGCCAGTGCGGTCGCGACCAGCACCAGCGCCGCGGCACCGTTGTTGACGACGTGCGCCGCGGCGGCGGACGGCACCCGGTCGCACAGCGCCTTCAGCACCGTGCGCCCGCGGCGGGCCCGGACGCCGGTCTGCAGGTCCAGTTCGACGTCCGTCGGCCCGGCGGCCTCCAGCACCGCCTGCCGGGCCGCCGCGGACAGCGACGCCCGGCCGAGGTTGGTGTGGAGCAGCACCCCGGTGGCGTTGATCACCGGCCGCAGCCCGCCGGCGGTGTCCGGAAGCAGGGCGAGGGCCGTGTCCCGCACCCGCTCCGGCGGGATGCCGCCCTCACGCGCCCGCTCCTGTGCCTGCCGCACCGCCGCCTTGACCACGCGCGACCCCAGGCGGCCCACCGCCTCCGCGAGGAGCGGATCGCCGAGCAGGGCGTCGGTGCGGGGAATGCGCCGTCGCGTGTCGACCGCGTCGACCGGCCCGGGCGCGTGTCCGATCCCGGGCGCGACCGCCCCTGCCCCGTCGCCGGCCCGCTCCCGTGCGACCCGCTGTTCCATGCGGCCCCTGCCTCTCCGGCCCGACCTCTGGCTCTTTCGAGGAGGACCCATCGTCTCCCAGTGCCCACGGCGGCCCGTTCGACACGCCGGGGACGGCGGCGCCGGGGGCGGTGCGGAGTAGCCCGGCATGCGTGCCCGGCGCTCACGCGCGAGGCTGGTGCCATGGCCGAGCGTCGCGTGATCGTCTACCCGCCCAGCGAGAGCGGCGGCCGGCGCGTGCGCACGGACGGGAAGACCCTCGGCACCGCCTATTCGCTGCACGACTTGACGGTCTTCCTCCAGCATGCCGGACTGGAGGGCGTGGACGAGGTGGACGTGGCCGAATCACCCTTGATCGAGTGGCACGGCGGTGGCCCCGAGGTGTGGGAGCGAGAGCGCTGACCGCTTCAGGTCAGTCGCTCCCCGAGTGCACAGCGGTGCTATGAAGGGAACATGAGGGTACGTTTCCGTCGAGATCGGACCCAGTCGCGGCCCCCGCCCACCGGACGCCCGCGTATGCGTCGCAGTTCCCTGCTGAACCCGCACAGCGTGGCCGGGCAGGTGTTCCTCCTTCAGATCGTGATCGTGGTGCTGCTGGTCCTGGCCGCGATGACGAGCGTGGTGCTCCAGGCGGCGCGTGACGCGCTGCAGCAGGGGCGCCGTGTGTCGGTCGTCGCGGCCCAGTCGTTCGCGAACGCCCCCGGTACGGCTCAGGCGCTGCGCAGCCGGGACCCCACGGCGGTGCTGCAGCCGCGGGCAGAGGCGGCGCGCAAGAAGTCGGGCGTCGATTTCATCGTCGTCACCGACACGAAGGGAACGCGGTACACGTACCCGTACCCGCAGGAGATCGGGAAGAAGTTCGTCGGCGACATCACGCCGGCGCTGCACGGCCGTACCGTCGTCCAGCAGGCGGGCGGGCCACCCCTTCCCGCGGGCAAGGGCACGGCCATACAGGCGGTGGTGCCGGTGCACGACGCGCACGGCACGGTCGTCGGGCTGGTCTCGGCCGGGATCACGGTCAAGAACGTCTCGCATCTGTGGACGCCGCAACTGCCGATCATCCTCGGTACCGGGGCGGCCGGGCTGGCACTGGCCGCGACCGGGACCACGCTGGTGTCCCGGCGGCTGCTGCGGCAGACGCGCGGTCTGGCCCCCGTGGAACTGGCACGGCTGTACGAGCACCACGACGCGGTGCTGCACGCGGTGCGGGAGGGCGTGCTGATCA
Source organism: Streptomyces sp. NPDC028331 (assembly GCF_055565775.1). NCBI lineage: Bacteria > Bacillati > Actinomycetota > Actinomycetes > Kitasatosporales > Streptomycetaceae > Streptomyces > Streptomyces sp. NPDC028331. Next base: position 105,111 of record NZ_JBVHTR010000012.1, read on the forward strand.
TCGACTCCGAAGGGCGGCTGCTGCTGGCCAACGACGAGGCACGGCGGCTGCTGGGCCTGTCGGCGGACGCGTACGGGCTCCCGGTGCGCGAGCTGGGACTGCCGGATCAGATCACGCGCCTGCTGCTCTCGCCGGACGCGGTCACCGACGAGGTGCATCTCGCGCAGGACCGGCTGCTGGCCGTGAACAAGCGGCTCACGTTCCCGCACGGGACCCCGGGAGGCAGCGTGGTGACGCTGCGGGACACCACGGAGCTGGCGGTGGTCGCGGGACGGGCCGAGGTGGCGCGGGAGCGGCTGAAGCTGCTCTACGAGGCGGGGTTGCGGATCGGGACGACGCTCGATGTGGGGCGTACGGCGCAGGAGCTGGCGGACGTGGCGGTACCGCAGTTCGCCGACGTCGTCACCGTCGATCTGCTGGAGGCGGTGGTGCACGGTCAGGAGCCGACCGCGGAGGGGTGGCGGCATCTGCGGCGTGCGGCGATCAGCCTGGACCGGCAGATGATGCCGGTGTACCCGATGGGTGAAACGATCACGCTCTCCCCGGGAACCCCGCAGATGCACGCGCTCCAGGAGGGGCGGGGCGTGCTTGAGGCCGACCTGCGGCAGGCGCGCGGTTGGCGGGAGCAGGATCCGGAGCGCGCCCGGAAGGCCCTGGCACTGGGGATGCACTCGTTGGTGAGCATGCCTCTGCAGGCCCGGAACGTGCCGCTCGGCGTGGTGAACTTCTACCGCATGACGGACTCCCCCGGGTTCGAGCCGGACGACCTCTCCTTCGCGGAGGAGCTGGCCGCGCGGGCGGCGGTGGCCATCGACAACGCCCGGCGCTTCACGCGGGAGCACGCCATGGCCGTGACGCTGCAACGCAGCCTGCTGCCGCGGGGGCAGCCGGAACAGGACGCGCTGGAGGTGGCCTGGCGGTACCTGCCGGCGGAGGCGGGGGTCGGCGGGGACTGGTTCGACGTCATCCCGCTGCCGTGCGCGCGGGTGGCGCTGGTGATGGGCGATGTCGTCGGCCACGGGCTGCACGCGGCGGCGACGATGGGGCGCCTGCGCACCGCCGTGCACAACTTCTCCACGCTGGACCTCCCCGTGGACGAGGTGCTCGGCAACCTGGACGACCTGGTCGTCCGCATGGACAACGAGGAGTACGGCGGCGGGGCGGCCGACGACCGCGAGGGTGCGGGCGTGACGGGCGCGAGGTGTCTGTACGCGATCTACGACCCGGTGACGGGGGCGTGCACGGTGGCCCGCGCCGGACAGCCCGACCCGGTCGTGGTGCGTCCGGACGGGACCGTCACCTGCCCCGACGTGCCGGCGTCGGCCCCGCTCGGCCTGGGCTGCTACCCCTTCGAGACCGCCGAGCTGCACCTGTCCGAGGGCTCCCAACTGGTGCTCTACAGCGACGGTCTGGTGGGGGAACGCGCCTGTGACATCGACGTCGGCCTCGATCGGCTGCGCCGGGCACTGGACGGGGGCGGGGGACGCACCGCGGAGGAGGCGTGCCAGGCGGTGATCGATGCGGTGCGGCCGGCGCATCCCGCCGACGACATCGCCCTGCTGGTGGCACGGACCCGGCGGTTCCCGCCCTCGCGCGTGGCCGAGTGGAGCGTGCCGTCGGATGCGGCGGTGGTGCCCTCGGTGCGTTCCCGGTGCAGGCAGAGGCTGCGGGAGTGGGGACTGGAGGAGATCGGGTTCACCACGGGGCTGATCCTCAGCGAGCTGGTCACGAACGCGATCCGGTACGGCTCGCCACCGGTGACCGTGCGGCTGCTGTACGGGCGCTGCCTGATCTGCGAGGTGGGGGACGGCAGCAGCACCTCGCCCCGGCTGCGGCGGGCGGCGACGACGGACGAGGGAGGGCGGGGGCTGTTCCTGGTCGCCCAGTTCGCCCAGCGGTGGGGCACGCGCTACACGGCCCAGGGCAAGGTCATCTGGGCGGAACAGACCCTCCACGACGGCGCGTCCGCCGCCGCCGAGCACACACCGGTCGACCTCCTGCTGGAACAGTTCGGGGACCCCACCCTGTGAGAGCGGACCCGCCCCGGCATCTCTTGCGCGAGAACGGTGGACCGGGGGGCCGCACACGTTTGAGGATGACCGGGTGAAGATGCCGATCGGTCGCCCGAGCCTGCGGTCCTGCCAGCCGTACCTGCAGCGTGCCGCGCCCTCGCACGACGGTCTGACCGCCCACTTCCTGGGCACCAGCTCCGTGCTCCTGTCGGACGGCGAGACGCGGATCCTGATGGACGGGTTCGTCACCCGGCCCCGCATGCTGCGCGTGCTCCTGGGCCGGATCGCGCCCGACCGCACGCTCGTCCGCGCGGCCGCCGCGCGGCTGGGCGTGGACCGCCTCGCCGCGGTGGTGTGCGCGCATTCCCACTACGACCATGCCCTCGACGCCCCGCTGTGGGCGCTGGAGACCGGTGCCGACCTGGTCGGGTCGCGCTCCACCGCGAACATCGGGCGGGGCCAGGGGGTCCCCGCACGCTCGCTGCGGGTGGTCGAGGACGGCGACACCCTCACCTACGGCAGCTTCGTTCTGACGTTCCTGACCTCCCTGCACAGCCCTGGCGACCACTACCCGGGCACCGTCGACCGCCCCCTCGTCCCCCCGGCCCGCGCCCGCGCCTGGAGGACCGGCACCGTGTACTCGGTGCTGGTCGCCCACCCCCGCGGCCGTATCCTGCTGCACGCCAGCGCCAACCACCGGCCCGGCGCCCTGCGCGGCCACCGCGCCGACGTCGTCTATCTGGGCGTCGGCAACCTGGGCAGGCAGCCCGCCGCGTTCCTCCAGGCGTACTGGGACGAGGTCGTCACCGCCACCGGGGCGCGTCGCGTGATCCTCGTCCACTGGGACGACTTCTTCACCGGCCTGGGTCGCCCCTTGCGCCCCATGCCCTACCTGCTCGACGACCTCGAGGCGACGATGAGCCGGCTGCTGCCCCTGGCACGCCGTGACGGTGTCGACGTCGTCGTGCCCGCCGCCTGGCAGCCGAGCGACCCCCTCGCCGGCCTCGTATGACCCTTCGCCGGCCTCGTGTGACCTCTCACGGGTCCCGCATGACCTCTCGCGGGTCCCGCATGACCTCTCGCGGGCCTCGTACGACGTGGGCCGGGGTGGCTAGTCCGCCTCCGTGCCCGCCTCGCCGCGGGGCTGTCCCTGTTCCGCGTTCTCCGCGACCGGGCTGACCGGCGAGGAGGGGGGAGCGGGTGAGCAGCACGACGGCGACGGCCACGACGGCTGCCGCCACCACCGACACGACGGTGTAGACGCCGCTGCGGACCGCTTCGTCGAAGACGAAGACGCCCCACAGGATCGCGACGACCGGATCGGACATCGTCAGGCCGGGCTGGCTGGCGAGCAGTCGTCCGGCGTGCATCGCGGACTGCAGCAGGAACATCGCGCCGGCGCCGGCCACGATCATGGCGTAGAGCTGCCAGCTCGTGAACAGCGCGCCGATGCCCTGGCTGAAGGTCTCCGTCATGCCCTTGATCAGCGCGGCGGTGAACCCGAAAGCGCACCCGGTCGCCACGCCGAGGAGGGCCGCCTTGCGGGCGCCGGGAGCGGCGAGACGGGCCCACACCACCATGCCGGCGACCAGGAGGACGTTCACCGCCGAGGCGATCGCCCAGGTCACGGCACCGGTCTGGGTGGCCGAACCCTGCGAGGGGGCCAGGGAGAACAGCAGCCCCGCCAGGCCGACGGCCATCATCACCGAGGCCCCCCATTCCCGGGCGCCGAGTCGGCTCTTGAACACGAGCGACGCCAGCAGCAGGGTCGCGGGCAGTTCCAGCACCAGCATCGGCTGCACCACCGAGATCTGGCCGTTGCCCAGTGCCGCGGCCTGCAGCAGGAATCCGACGATGATCGAGAGAACACCGGCGAACCACACGGGCCGGTGCAACAGGTGCCACACCAGCCGCCAGCTCAGGCTCTCGCTCTCCGGTCGGTCTCGTGCCGCCTTGCGCTGCAGCACGGAGGCCAGCGCGTTCGCGATCGCCGCAAGGACGGCGAGCAGCACACTCAGCACGGCGCGCCGTCCCCGGGTGTCACCGCCCCCGCAGCGACGATCATGGCTCCTCCACAACAGGACGGCGGGCGCGCCCACGCTCTCAGTCCACGGCCTCCAGCGGTGGTCCGCAACCGCGAGGCTGCCGTACGGTTGCGGATGTCGAAGTAGGAGCAACCGCCGAGGTCGTGGGCCGTGACGGATGCCGGGAGCGGCCTTGGGTGAGGACCCGTCGATCGGAGAGGCGCTGTTCGGCATGCTGCTCGCCGGAGCGTGGGCGACGGCCGTCTGCGCGGCCGTCGGGCTGCCGGTGGTCGGGCTGCTGGTGTGGGCGGGAGCAGCCTGGAAGCGGAACAGGCGGCACAAGCGCCGGACGGCCGGGGAGGGATGAGCCCGCCCGGCAGGGGCGGGCGGTCGGCTCGGACCGGCGCTGAACCGCACGCACCGCGGCGACCTGCCTTACGCGGACCGGGCGTTGCCCGGCGGGTACGGCGGACGCGCCGGCACCGGGGGCTCGAGGGCCGGCAGCGGCGGCAGCGCCGTCTCCTCCACCCACGCCGTGAACAGGTCGTCCAGCGGCCGGGACGCGAACCGTGCGGCGTGGGCGGTGAAGGCGCCGGTCGTCACGGTCCCGCCCCGGTGCAGGCCGGCCCAGCTCCGCAGCATCCGGAAGAACGCCTCGTCGCCCAGCGCGCAGCGCACCGCGTGCAGCACCAGGCCGCCGCGTTCGTAGAGGCGGTCGTCGAACATCCGCTTGCGGCCCGGGTCGGCGAGTCGCAGGTCCTGCGGCAGCGAGGACAGCTTCCGGTGGGCCGTCTCGGCCAGCCGAGCGGCCGCCGGGCCCCCGGACCGCTCCGACCAGAGCCATTCCGCGTACTTGGCGAAGCCCTCGTTGAGCCAGATGTGCCGCCAGTCGGCGACGGTCACGCTGTTGCCGAACCACTGGTGCGCCAGCTCGTGCGCCACCAGCCGCTCACAACCCCGCGCGCCGTCCACGTGGTTGGCGCCGAACAGCGACAACCCCTGTGCCTCGACGGGGACGTCGAGTTCCTCCTCGGTCACCACCACCGCGTACTCGCCGAACGGGTAGGGACCGAACAGCTCCTGGAACAGGGCCATCATGGCGGGTTGGCGCGCGAAGTCCCGGGAGAACTGCGGGAGCAGGCGCGCGGGGATGTGCCCGTGCTGCGGCACACCGTCCTCCCCCGGATCGCCGAGCAGCACGGTCTGGTACCTGCCGATCGACAGCCCGACGAGATAGCTGGAGGTCGGTGCGGGCTGCTCGTACACCCACGTGGTCGTCGACGCCTTCGTGGTGCGGGTCAGCAGTCGCCCGCCCGTCACGACGGAGTACGCCGACGGCGTGGTGACCGAGATCTGGTAGGACGCCTTGTCCGCCGGGCGGTCGTTGCACGGGTACCACGAGGGTGCCCCGACCGGCTGGCTCGCCACCAGCGCCCCGTCCTCCAGTTCCTCCCAGCCGACGCCGCCCCAGGGGGTGGTGACGGGCTTCGGATTGCCGGACCAGTGGACCTCGACGGTGAACGCGGCGCCCGCCCGGACCGGTTTGGGCGGTCGGATGCGCAGTCGGCCGCCACGGTGCGTGTAGTGCGCCGCCCGGCCGTCCACCTTGACCCGGCCGACGCGGAAGTCGGCCAGGTCGAGCTGGAATTCGTCGAGCGGGGCCCGGCCCGCTATGGCGCCCAGCCGCGCCGTCCCGGCGAGCCGGTTGGGGCCGGGGCGGTAGTCCAGCGTGAGCTCGTAGCGGTGGACCCGGTAACGCGGGTCGCCGTTGTCGGGGAAGTAGGGATCTGCTTCCGCCTTCTGCCGAGGGCTCACTGGTGCTTCTGCTCCCTGCGCTGTGCTCGTACGTCGTGCCGGTGCCCCGTCCCCCGGCCCGGACGGCGTCACGTCGCTCGCTTCCGGGGACGCCATGCCTCGATCGGGTTGCCCAGCCAGCGGGTGTCGTCGGGCACGGACTCCGCCGCCATCACCAGCGAGGCCGGACCCAGCGTGGTGCGGGCCCCGACCGTGCTGCCGGGCAGGACGATTCCGCCAGGACCCAGCGTGGCGCCCTCACGGAGGACCACAGTATCCGTCCGCAAGATCCGGTCGTGGAAGAGGTGGGTCTGCAGGACACAGCCGCGGTTGACCGTGGCTCCGTCCCCCAGCGTGACCAGGTCGGTCTCGGGCAGCCAGTAACTCTCCACCCACACGCCCCGGCCGATCCGGGCGCCCAGGCCGCGCAGCCACAGCGTCGTCAGCGGCGTGCCCGGCACCGATCCGGCGAGCCACGGCACGGCCACGACCTCGACGAACGTGTCCGCCAGCTCGTTGCGCCAGACGAACGAGCTCCACAGCGGGTGCTCCCCGGCCCGGTGGCGGCCCACCAGCAGCCACTTGGCCGCGACCGACAGGGCGCCCGCGGCCAGTCCGGCGCACAGCAGGACCGCCCCGCACAGCAGCCAGGCCCAGCCGCCCAGCGCGCTGAGCGCCGCGGCCGTCAGCACGGCGAGGGCCGCCGAGCAGAACACGGGCACGATCCGGCACAGCTCGACCAGCCCGCGCGCCCACAACAGCCGGGCCGGCGGTTCGTAGGTGCGGCTCTGGTCGCCGCCGGACACCGCGCGCGGCAGCTTCACCGGCGGCAGACCCAGGTAGGAGCTGCCCTTCTTGGCCTTCTTCGGCGTCGCCGACAGCACACCGACCAGCCCGCCGTCCGGCACGCTGCGGCCCGGTGCGGTCATCCCGGAGTTGCCGAGGAACGCCCGCCGGCCGATCTCCGCGTGCCCGATCCTCACCCAGCCGCCGCCCAGCTCGTACGGGGCGGTCAGCGTGTCGTCCGCCAGGAACGCCCCGTCGCCGACCGTGGTCAGGCTCGGCAGCGCCAGCACGGTCGACACCTCGGCGCCCCGCCCGATCCGCATGCCGAGCAGCCGCAGCCACACCGGGGTGACCAGCCCGGCGTACAGCGGGAACAGCATCTCCCGCGAACGGTCCATCAACTGGGTGACCGTCCAGGCCTGCCAGCCGGTCCGGCTGTGCGTCGGGTACGTGCCCTCGCGCAACTTGAGGCTGGTCAGCCGTACGGCGACCAGGAGCGACAGGGCGTACGTCAGACCGAAGGCGAGCGTCGCGGGCACGAGTGCCACGGCGGCGCCCCGCAGGGCCGCGCCGAGACCGGCGGCCGGGCCGGCGAAGGCGTGCGCCACCAGGAGCGCGGCCAGCGCCGCCGGCACGGGCAGGGCCGTCAACGCGAAGCCGGTGACGCCGTACACCGCCCGCCACCGCGTGCCGCGGGCCGGCCGCTCCTTGGGCCAGTTGTGCTTGGCCCTGCCGAGCTTGACGGCGGGTGCGCCCGCCCAGCGCTGCCCGGTCGGGATCTGCCCGACGACGGCCGACCCGGGTGCGACCTCGGCGCGCTTGCCGACGCGCGCACCCGGGAAGAGCACGCTGCGCGTGCCGACGACGGCGTGCGCGCCCACCTTGACCGGGCCGATCTCCAGCCGGTCGCCGTCCAGCCAGTGGCCCGCCAGGTCCACCTCGGACTCGACGGCCGCACCCCGGCCCAGTTTGAGCATGCCGGTCACCGGGGGCAGCGAGTGCAGATCCACGTCGGGGCCGACCTTGGCGCCCAGCGCCCGGGCATACCGCTCCAGCCACGAGCCCGTCAGCGAGGTGGCTCCGCTGAACTCGGCGAGCCGTTCGGCGGCCCACAGCCGCAGGTGCACGCCGCCGCCGCGCGCGTACCGGCCCGGTTCGACGCCCCGCAGCAGCAGCCGGGCCCCGCCCGCGGCGATCGCGATCCGCCCCGGCGGGCTGAAGAACAGCAGCGCCCCGGCCGCCACGGCCCACCAGGAGGTCGTCGGCGCCCAGGGGTACGGACCGAACCAGTGCAATACGTTGCCGAGCGCGGCCAGCGCCACGGTCCAGCGCAGCCCGAGGACGGTGAACAGGGGGAGAAGCAGGAGGAGTTGCAGCGCTCCGGCCCGCGCGGGCACGGGGGCGATCACGCGCTGCGCGCCGTCGTCCTGCGCCGACTCCTCAAGGTGGCGGGCGAGTTGGCGCAGCCTCGGCTGCTGGTAGATGTCGAGGACGGCGGCGCTGGGATAGCGGGTGCGCAGCCGGGTGGTGAGCTGGGCGGCGGCCAGACTGCCGCCGCCGATCGCGAAGAAGTCGTCGGACGCGTCGGTCACCGGGACGCCCAGGACCTCGGTCCACTGCTCGGCGAGCCAGGCCTCCGTGCCGTAGAGCTGAGCGGCGGGGCCTTCCAGGCCCTCCAGCGGCCAGGGCAGTGCGCCCCGGTCGACCTTGCCGGAGGTCCGGGTCGGCAGGTCGGCGACGGGTGCGAGCAACGGGACGAGTGCGGCGGGCAGTTCGGCGCGCAGCTTCTCGACGGCCGCCGTGTGGTCCCAGCCGTCCTGGGTGACGACGTATCCGACGAGGAGCTGGTTGCCGCTGCGCGCGGTCCGTACGGCCGCGGCGGCGCCGGCGACCCCGGGCAGGGCCTGCAACGCGGCGTCCACCTCGCCGAGTTCGATGCGTCTCCCGCCGAGTTTGATCTGCTCGTCGGCGCGCCCGAGGAAGATCAGGCCCTCCGGCTCGGCCCGGACGAGGTCGCCGCTGCGGTAGGCGCGCGCCCAGCCCAGGGAGGGGAGGGGCGCGTACTTCTCGGCGTCCTTCTCGGCGTCGAGGTAGCGGGCGAGGCCGACGCCGCCGATCACCAACTGCCCGCTCTCCCCCATCGCCACCGGCTGCCCGGCGTCGTCCACGACGGCCAGTTCCCAGCCGTTCAGGGGCTGCCCGATCCGGATCGGCTCCTCGCCGGTCAGCAGCGAGGCACAGGCCACCACGGTCGCCTCGGTCGGCCCGTAGGTGTTCCAGACCTCGCGTCCCTCGGTGACCAGCCGCTGCGCCAGCTCGGGCGGGCAGGCCTCGCCGCCGAAGATCAGCAGGCGTACGTCGTTGAGCGTCTCGGGCTCCCAGAGCGCGGCCAGCGTCGGCACGGTGGAGACGACGGTGATCTCCTGATCGACCAGCCAGGGTCCGAGGTCGGCTCCGCTGCGCACCTGCGCGCGCGGTACGGGCACCAGGCAGGCCCCGTAGCGCCAGGCCAGCCACATCTCCTCGCAGGAGGCGTCGAAGGCCACGGAGAGGCCCGCCATGACCCGGTCGCCGGGCCCGATCGGTTCCTGCGCCAGGAAGAGGGCGGCTTCCGCGTCCACGAACGCAGCGGCGCTGCGGTGGCTGACGGCGACGCCCTTGGGTTTCCCGGTGGAGCCCGAGGTGAAAATGATCCAGGCGTCGTGCTCGACGCCTGGGCGGGCGGCGGGGACGTCGGACGTGCCGTTGACGGTGATCCGGTGCCCGGCGCCCACGACCGCGCGGACCTGCGCCTCCCCGAACACCAACTCGGCGCGCTCGTCGGGGTCCTCGGCGTCCACGGGGACGTAGGCGGCACCCGCGGCGAGGACGGCGAGGATCGCCACGTACAGGTCGTCGGTGCCGGACGGGACGCGCACGCCGACCCGGTCGCCGAGGCCGACCCCGGCGTCCGCGAGCCGCCGCCGGAGGGCTTCGACCTCGACGGCGAGGGCGCGGTAGGTCAGGCAGCGGCGGCCGTCGTCGAGGGCCGGTTCGTCGGGGTACGCCCGCACCGAGGCGTCGAGGATGTCCAGGAGCGTCCGCGGCGCGGCGGCGGGTGCGGCCGAGAAGCGCGCGCGGTCGCCGAACTCGGCGCGCATCTCGTCGTCGGACAGGGCGACTGCGGGGCCTTGCTGGAGGGCTGCCATCGGGTCCTCACGTGTCGTTCCCGGATCGTTCCGGGCGCTGGTGGGCCCGCAGGGATGCCTGGGGATCTTCCGTCCAGCTCCAAACAAGCGGTCAACTTTAGTACGTCACGGCCGGGACCAGGACGTTCCGCCATCTGGAGGGGCGGCCGGAGCCACGCGGAATCAGTAATTCCGGCGCGCTGACATGGAGATGTGTCATCGTGACGAGAGATCCCCCACACCGTCGGCGACCACGGGCCGCGCTCCTGCGGGTCACTGCACGCGAACCGCCCAACGGCTCCCCCGCAGCGCCACCGTGGTGGTGACGCCCACCACGCACGGCCTGCGGGGCGTCGAGCCGAACCCGAACCGCACGGCGGGTTCGACCGGTGCCAGGGAGCCGAGGTCCTCGCCTTCGTAGACGGCCCGGGCCTCGACGACGGGACGCAGGTCCTTCGCCCCGTACCACTCGCGCCGGCCGGCGCCCGCGCTGCCGTGGGTCCGCACTCCCAGCAACGCCCTGGCGGCCGGGGCCACCAGCACCGCCCACAGCGGACGGGCGGCGAGCGGACCGGGCACGGCTTTGAGCAGCAGGCCCACGGGACCTCTGCGGCCGGTGACGAAACGCAGGCGGAACACGGGCGTCGTCACCGTCCACTCCCTACGGCCGACGTCCACGCCGACCGGTACGACCCGGACCTCGTCGAAGGTGTAGGTCCCGGCGACGAAACGCGCCGTCCGCGCCGAGGGGGCCAGAAGGACACGGTGGCCGTCCTTCCGCTCCAGCATCACATCGCTGAACGGCCCGAACGGCGACCGCGGCCAGTGGCCCAGCACCACCCGCGTACCCGACGACGTACCGATCCCCGCGATCCACCCCTCGAACCGCAGCCGTACGCGTCGGCCGGGCCCATGGCCGACGTGGGGCGCGGTCGTGCCCGGCACGCCTCACCGTTCCCGTCCACGGTCACCGCTCAGCGGCCGGCCGTCGCCGACGAGGTCGAACACGCCGTGGGCCCGGGCCACGCACAGCGGATTCATCGGGACTCCTCCCGTTCGGTGGTGCGCCGGGGTACCCGGATGCGCCGTCCCCAACGCGGCACCCGAGGCCCGCAGTACCCGGACACCACAGGACAAAACGCATGAGACGGACATCAGGCCGGGGCCTCGGGCAGCGGACGGGCGGCGGACCGGACCGGGCGCGACTAGATCGGATCCGCCCCGCTGCCGTCGGGCGGGCGCCCCGTCGTGATCAGATGAATGACGGCCCTCTCGATCGCTCCCTGCGTCGCCGGCACGCCGAAGGCGCCCTCGGCGCCGAGGCGGTCCAGACAGGGGGCGATGGTGGCGCCTTCCTCGAAGAGTTCGATCACACGCGGGTTGATGTAGGAGGCGCGGCACACGGCCGGCGTGTTGCCCAGGTAGTCGGCGACCTCACGGACGGCACGGACGATCGCCCGGCGCCGCCCCGTCTCGCTGCGGGCCGCGGGCGTCCGGCCGCCGACGCCCTGACGGGCTCACCAGTACCCTCATCGGAACCCGCCAGTCGCTCGCCGGGCGCCCGGTGGATTTGCCTTCGAGTGGACTCCAGCCCGCACACTGATCACGGCCGAATCCGACTGGGGACGTGAAAGGGCGGCAGCAGCACATGGGGACGACGAACCCGGCAGGGCACCCTCTGCCGTACGACACCTACCGGCAGGCGCTCGAGCGGGAGACGCTGCGCTTCGTCGAAGTGGTCTCAGGCGCGGACCCCGCGACCGCCGTGCCGTCCTGCCCCGACTGGACGCTGGCGGAGCTCACCCGGCACGTGGGGGCCTTGCAGCGGTGGTTCTGCACGCTGTTGACCCGGCGGGTGCAGGAGCCTCCGCGCAGCCGCGACGTCGAACTCGGGCTCCCGGAACGCGCGGAGGAGTATGCCGACTGGGTGGCGGCGGGCGTGCCTACGGTGGCCGAGGTGCTGCGGGACACGGATCCTCAGGCGGGGATGTGGGCCTGGGGTGAGGACCGGCACGCGCGGTTCTGGGCCCGCCGGATGCTGTGCGAAACGCTGGTGCACCGGGTGGACGCCGAGCGTGCCGTCGGCCTCGCGTCGGACATCGACGCCGTGCTGGCGGCGGACGGGGTGGACGAGTTCCTCGTCAATCTGCCCTACGCGGGTGTCTTCGCCCCCGGCGTGACCAAGCTGAACGGCAACGGCGAGGTCATCGCCTTCCGGTGCGCGGACTCCGGCGGCGCAGCCGGCGAGGAGTGGCGGGTGCGACTGGATCCGGACGGTTTCCGCCTGCTGCCCCCGGCGGAGGCCGAAGGTGACGCGGCGCCGACCGCGGAGGTCCGGGGGCGGGCCGCGGACCTCCTGCTGCTGCTCTACGGGCGGCGGGCGTACCAGGAGAGCGCCTTCGACGTCTCGGGAGAGACCGCTGTACTGGACCGCTGGTTCGCCCACACGGCTTTCTGAGCCGAGCCGGGGCTCCGGGCGGGTCTCAACTCGGCCTCAGTACGACCGCCTGGCCGCCCGCGGGGGCCATCGACACGCTCAGCGTGGTCGCCGAGGTGACGGTCCGTGTGCTCACGACGACCGGGGTCTGGTACGGGCTCGTGCCCGGGGTTCCGTCGGCATAGATCGTCGCCGTATAGGTGCCGCTGCCGAGGAAGGACAGCGGTAGGGACAGGGTGCGGGCGGTCTCGTTGGTCATCGCCCCGAGGAACCAGTTCACGCCGCTGCGGCGGGCGACCGCGATGTACTGGCCGATGGACCCCGTCAGCGTCCTGCTTCGGTCCCAGGTGGCGGGAACGGCGTCGAACCAGGGCAGGCCGGGCCAGTTGGCGGTGTTGGCGTACTTGGACGGGGCGTCGTACCAGTACAGGAAGTTCAGCGGCTGGTAGTAGACCGCCGCCATCGCCATCTGGTGGGCGTTGGTGGTCTGGTCACGGGACTGCCCGTAGCAGATGGTGTAGTCCATCGGCCCGCCGACGTTGCGGGCGAAGGGCAGGGTGACGTTGTGGGTGGCGGTTGGGAAGTGCTCGTTGCCCCGCACACCCTCGAGGCTGATCCAGTTCGGGCAGGTCCGCTCGTAGCCGAACGGCCGCACGTCGTCGTGCGTGTCGAGCAGAAGTTTGTACTTCGCCGCCGTCCTGGCCCAGGCGGTGATCTGGTTGGTCATGGCCTGGGTGCCGTCGTTGATGAAGCCCAGCTTGACGCCGGCGACGCTCCAGTTGCGGTAGAGGGCGAACAGGGAGTCCGCGTCGGGCATGGCGAGCGGGTTGACGTAGAGGATGACGCCGATGCCCTTGCTCCTGGCGTAGGAGATCACCGAGGGCAGGTCGATGTCGGGGATCGGCTTGGTGGCATCGGTCGTCGTGTGCTCCGGGCCGTACCAGCCGGAGTCGTACTCGATGTACTGCAGGTTGCGGGCGACGGCGAAGTCGACGCCCGCCATGCCCGCGGCGGTGGTCAACTGGCAGCGGAAGACCTTCCCCGGCTTGATCCACGAGGTGTCGGCGAGCGTGTTCGGGGGAGCCAGGTTGAGCACCAGTTCGGCATTGTCCACCAGCTCGGCGTGGGTCGAGCCGATGACCACCGCGCGCCAGGGCGTGGCGAAGGGTGTCGTGACCGTTGAGGTCGTCTGGACCGTTCCGGAGCCGCGGGCCGTGTGCTCCATCAGATACGCGGCAAGGGTGTTGGGCTCACCCGACACCGAACCGAGCATCAGCCGGGGGTAATTGACACGGGAGGATTCGCAGACGCAGGCGATGAGTCCGCCGGCGCCGGTGTAGGTCGCGGTCAGGGGCAGGTCGGTCAAGGGACCGGTGTCCGTGGAGGAGGTGCCGGTGGACGGGATGGAGCCGGGAGCAACCGGGTTGTAGGGGTCCTCGTCCCGGGCGCTGTAGACGAGCGTGCCGTCGGGGAAGACGAACGTCGTCAGTTCGTCGGCGATGGTGGCGGTGCCCGAGTCGAGCAGGACGTAGCGGAACGCGACGCCCGACGCATAGGCGCGGATCTGGACGCCGAAGTTGACGGAGGTGCGGGTGTCGCGCAGGTTCCAGCGCATCTCCTGGTAGGTGTCGGCGACGGTCGCGTTGCGTCCGTACACCGGGTTCCAGGTGGTGTCGACGTGCCAGTGCTGGTAGTTCGTCAGGACGGCCTCGGCACCGAGCGTGGTGCCGTCGCTCAGCCGCAGACCCATCGTCGAGGTGTCGATCACCGTCGTGCCGTTGCGCTTGGCGGACCACCGGAGCGCACCGTCGATCAGCGACATCGTGATGGCGGTCGTGCCGTCGAGCGAGGTGGCGGTGACCGAGGCGTCGGCGGCCTCGGCCGTGCGCGCGGTGCCGACACCGAGCGCGGCGGCCGCGGCGGTGACGGCGGCGCCCTTGAGGACCCCGCGGCGGGAGGGTTCCCGACGTCCGGAAACGATCACGGCGTGCTCCTCGCTGCAGAGGCTAACCAACAAAGCCGACCATCAAACAACAGATTTCGACTGCCGGAGCGTTTCTAGTACCTGACCGACCACAGGTCAACCCTCGTTACAGGAACGGGCATTGGCCGAAATCTCGGACAGGAGGGGCACCCAGGTTTCCACCGAGACCCACTGGCCGAGTTGCGGCCGGTCAAGAATCAACAAAATCGAACGCACATCTTGACGTCAGTGAACGGGCCCGACTCTCATGGGGTCCCCCGCCCGCCGGGCACAGGGGCCGCTGGGCCCCGGCAGGGGGACGAGCCGAAGAGAGGGACGAAGCATGCCCAAGGAAGCACCCCGTCGGCCCGCCCACCGGTGGCGGCGCAGAACCGCCGCCCTTGTGACGTTCCTCGGCACCGTTGCGGCACTGCTGCTTCCGGCGACCGAGGCGCACGCGGCCGGCGTGTCGTTCACCACCGGCGCCGCACGCACCGACCAGAACGGCAACGCCCTTCAGCTCCACGGCCTCGGCATCATCAAGGTGGGCGGCACCTGGTACGGCTTCGGGGAGGACAAGACCGGCGAGACCTCCTCGGACACGTCGTTCCAGGACATCCCCTGCTACACCTCCTCCGACCTGGGCACCTGGACCTACCAGGGCGTCGCGCTGGCCAGGCAGAGCAGCGGCGACCTGGGGCCGGGCCGCATCGTGGAGCGTCCCAAGGTCATCTACAACGCCTCGACGAGCACGTACGTGATGTACATGCACATCGACAGCACGAACTACTCCGAGGCCAAGGTCGGCGTGGCGACCAGCAGCACGCCGTGCGGCCCGTACACCTACCGGGGGAGCTTCCGGCCGCTGGGCAACCTCAGCCGTGACCTCGGCCTGTTCCAGGACACCGACGGCACCGCCTACCTGCTCAGCGAGGACCGCAACAACGGCCTGCGCATCGACAAGCTGTCCGCCGACTACCTCTCCGTCGACAGCGCGGTGGCGGTGCTGGGCGGCAGTGGCAGCAACAGCGTCGAGGCGCCCGCCATGGTCAAGGTCGACGGTGTCTACTACGTGTTCGGCTCCCACCTCACCGGGTGGAGCCTGAACGACAACGTCTACGCCACCGCCACGTCGCTGAGCGGCCCGTGGTCGGCGTTCCGGAACTTCGCCGCTCCCGGCACCCACACCTACGGCAGCCAGACGGCGAACGTCATCACGGTCCAGGGCACCTCCGGGACGACCTACATCTACGCCGGCGACCGCTGGAACACCTCCGACCTGGGCTCGTCCAAGCTGATCTGGCTGCCGCTGACCATCAGGGGACGCACGGTGAACCTCGGTCAGTACCCCACGTGGTCCCTCGACGCCGGCGCCGGCACCTGGACCGCCGACAGCGGCCTTCCCGCCGCGGGGGTCCACACCCTGACCGACGTCAACAGCGCTCTGCTGATGGACGTGTCGGGCGCCTCCACGTCGAACGGCGGCAAGGTCATCCAGTGGCCGTCCACGGGCGGCGCCAACCAGCAGTGGACCTTCACCCGGGTCGGGGACAACGTCTACACGTTGAAGAGCGTGAACAGCGGCCTGTGCCTGGACGTGCCCAACCAGTCGACCGACACCGGCGTGCAACTGCAGCAGTGGACCTGCAACGGCGGCACGAACCAGCAGTGGTTCCTCGACCTGGTGGGCAGCTACACCGGAAGCACGTACATGCTCGCCGGCGTGGGCAGCGACCTGGACATCGGCGTCGCGGGCGGTGTCACCACCAAGGGGACGGCGGTGGACCAGGAGACGGGCACCGGCGGGACGAGCCAGCAGTGGAGCCTCTCCTGATTCCGTGTCCGCGGCCTCGTCACCGGTAGCGCAGCAGCAGCATCGCCGCGTCGTCCTGGAGCGGGCCGTTCACATGCTGGAGCAGGTCCTGGCGCAGGGTTTCCAGGGCGTCCTCGGGGTCCGGCTCCTTGAGCAGGTGGGCGCGTTCGGTGAGGGCGTAGAACCGGCCGTCGGCATCGCGCGCCTCGATGATTCCGTCGGTGTACAGCAGCAGTTGGTCACCCGGGAGGAAGGCGGTGTCGAACGGCACCGGTTCGGCACCGCCGTGTTCGCCCAGGCCGAGCGGGAGCGCGTAGGCGGGCGGTTCGGGCAGGTGCACGCTGCCGTCGGACCGGATCACCATGGGTGCGGGGTGGCCGACGTTCAGGAACGTGACCTGGTGCCCGCTCAGCTCGGCCAGGATGGCCGTGACGAACCTCTCGTCGCTCAACTGCCGTGCGACCGACCGCTCGAGCCTGCGCCCGACCTGCACCAGGTCCGCTTCGTCCAACGCGGCTTCCCGGAAGGCCCCGAGAACCACGGCCGCGGTCTCCACCGCCTCCAGCCCGTTGCCCTGGACGTCGCCCACGATCACCCGAACGCCCTGGGAGGCGGCGACGACTTCGTACAGGTCTCCGCCGATCCGGGCCTCGGCGACGGCGGACGTGTAGGAGACGGCCGCCCTCAAGTGGCCGGCCAGGCGCGGCACCGGCTTGAGCAGCACCCGCTGGGCCGCCTCGGCGATCGAACGGACGCTGTCCAGCTCCGCCTCCCGCTTCCGGCGCATGGACACGGCCACGAGCCCCGCGACGGTCACTCCCACGACGGAGGCGAAGGTCATGGAACCGCGTCGCACATCGGTCAGATTGTCGCACCAGGCCAGGCCGACGCACAGCAGCAGCCCCGTCCCGCCGACGCACGCGGTGCGTCTCCAGCCGCCCACGAGCGGGGCGAACGCCGGCCCGAGCGACACCAGCGGCAGGAAGTGCATGGACGGGCCGGCGGCGATATCGACCACCCCGACCGCGGCCATCACGGCGAACGGCACCACGGACAGGAAAGTCGACTGGCGGTCGTTCACGGTCACGTCGCCCTCCGGAACCCGGGCGGCCTGTCGCGGATCAAGGGGGGCGGACAGGCCGCTGGAACCTTCCCCCCGCGCTGCGGGCCTCGCACACCGCATCGTCGCAGACGTACCTGTCGATCCTCACCGAAAGCTTCGCCCATCCCCGTAAAGAGGGAGACCTCACCGCCGGGGCGACCGCAGGGCTCATCCGATTCCCATCTCTTTCCCATCCGGGCATCACCGGGAGACGTGACCGTGGTGCCCGTGCCGGGTGGCGGACGGTCAGGGAGGCGAGACGAGCGATGGCGACGCGACGGCCGCCGGGCAGGCCCCCCTCGGAGTGTCCCGGGCCGTTCCGTTCCCCCCACTGCCCCCGCAGGTCGGCGCGGTGTTCGCTTCGGATTCGGCAGGAGCCGTGACCGGGGCCGACCGGGCGGGAGTCCGGGTCGGGCGGGGCGCGTAGGTGCTCGGCCGGGCGTTGTCGTACCCCCGGTGTAGCGTCCGGGCCGGAGTCGGGCTCATGCTCGGCGGTGGACGGAGGAGTGGGGATGACGAGCACGACGGGCGAGCCCGTGGTCGTGGTGTCCCGGCGCATCGACGCGCCGGCGGGGGACGTCTTCCGGATCCTGGCCGACCCCGGACGGCATCCGGACCTCGACGGCTCCGGGATGCTGCGGGGCGGGGTCTCCGCATCCGTGGTCTCGGGCGTCGGGGACGTCTTCGTGATGCGGATGCACTACGAGCGCTACGGCGACTACGAGATGATCAACCACGTCGTCGAGTACGAGCCGGACCGCCGCATCGGCTGGGAGCCGAGGCCCGGTCGAGGGCACCCGGACGCCTCCACGCCCGGGGCCGCGTGGGGCCACCGCTGGATCTTCGACCTGGTCCCGCGCGGAGCCGGGGCGACGGTCGTGACGGAGATCTTCGACGGTTCACGCATGCCGGAGGACAAACGCGCGGAAGTGGACGGCGGGCGCGCCTGGTGGCAGACGCAGATGGCTCGCTCCCTGGAACGCCTCGCCGAACTGTGCGCCGCCCGGTGAACGCCGAACTCGACGCCCTCAAGGGCGCCCTGGACCGCCAGCGCGGGCACGTTTTCGGGATCCTCGACGGGCTCTCGGAGGAGGATCTGCGGCGGCCGGTGCTGCCCAGCGGCTGGAGCTGCCTGGCATTGGTGCGCCACCTCACCCTGGACGTCGAACGCTTCTGGTTCCCCGGGGTGATCGCGGGCGAGCCGGATGTGGCCGGGCAGCTCACCGCGGGCGCGGAGGCGCACTGGTACGTGCCCGAGGGGATGAGCGCCGAGGAGGTCTTCGCCGGCTACCGGGCGGCCATCGCACGCGCGGACGCCGTGCTCGCCACCGCCGCGCCCGAACAGGCGCCCGCCGCCTGGCCCGTGGAGATCTGGCCGACCTGGCGGCTGCCCGACGTGCGGCACGTCCTGATCCACGTGCTCGCGGAAGTCGCCTGCCACAGCGGCCACTTGGACGCGGTGCGCGAACTGATCGACGGCACCACCTGGCTCGGCGGCAACCCTTACGCCGGCTAGGGCTCGTTGCGGCAGAAGGAAAACAGTAGTCACAGGGATAGTAGCCATGGACATAGTAGCCATGTACTGTATCTTTCATGAGTACGGCACCCGAGGGCGCGACGCCCGGATTCCTCGTCTGGCGGCTGTCGATGAAGTGGCGTGTGGCCGTCGACCGCGCGGTGGCCCCGCTCGGCCTGACCCACGCTCAGTACTCGCTGGTGGCGACACTGTCCGGCATGCACCGCACCGGCCGGCGCCCCAGCCAGCGGCAACTCGCGGACCACACCGGGCTCGAGGCGCTCTACGTCTCGAAGCTCGCCCGCACCCTGGAGGCGGCCGGCCTCCTGGACCGGACCCGGGACCCGGCGGACCCGCGGGCCGTGCAGCTCTCGCTCACCACCCGGGGGCAGGAGGTGGCGCGGCAGGCGATCCAGGCGGTCCAGCGGCTCCATGAACAGTTCCTCCAGCCACTCGGCGGACCGGGCAGCGCCCGCACGAAGGACTTCATGCGTGAGGTGCGGACATTGCTCGACGCCCCACTCGATCCGTTCGTCGTCACCGACCTCGACAAGGAGCAGTCATGACCGAGCCCACCCCTCTCGCCAACGGGCGGCTGATAGGCCTCACCCACTACGCGAGCCGTGCCCTGCTGGAGCGCGCGCTCGCCCGCACCGGCACCACCTTCACCCAGTCGACCGTGCTGCGGACGCTCGCCGACAACGGCGGGGACGTCGAGCGGAACTCGCTCGCGGCGCTGGTGGCCGACGCGCTCAAGGTCACCGATGAGCAGACCGTCCGCACGGCGGTCGACGAGCTCGTCACCGAGGAGGTTCTCCAGGTCTCCGCCGACGGCCGGGTCTCGTTCACCGACCGCGGCCGGGAGCGGTTCGACGGCATCCAGGCCGCCGGCCAGGAGATCGCCTCCCGCCTCTATGCGGGCATCCCGCGGGAGGACCTGGAGGCGGCCGGACGCGTGCTGACGCTGGTGCTCGACCGTGCGACGGCCGAGCTGACGGCCGCGTAGGCACGAACCCCACACGCCACGCTCCCAAGGTCGTGGAATATTCAACCATCCGTGCCGGTTGTGCGCCCCGTGAGGAGGTCCTCCGTGAAGACCACGTACTACGACCACGGGACAGCCGCGGAGCGCTGGGAGCGGGCGCGGATGTTCTTCGACGCCAAGGACTACTACGCCGCGGCGCAGGTCCTCGAGGGGCTGGTCGCCGAGGTGCCGGAGCAGACCGGGCCGCGGCTGCTGCTGGCGCGCGCCTACTACCACTCGGCCCGACTGCGCCGCGCCGAAGCGGAATTGCGCGTCCTCGTGGAGCGCGACCCGGTGGAGCACTACGCCCGGCTGCTGCTCGGGCGCACCCTCCAGCGGCAGGGGCGCGACAGCGAGGCCGCACCGCATCTGCGGCTGGCCTCGGCGCTCGCGGGTGACTTCACGGACGTCTGATCACGCGGCGGCCGGCGGCGCCCCACGCGGCGAGCCCCACCACCGTGCACGCCGGCGGCCGCGTACCGGCCGCCGCGGGACGGCGGCGCTCAGTGTCGGCCGCCGCCGTCCGCCGGGTCCGTCCCGTGGGGGCGTCCGTCGTGCCGCCCGCGCCGGCCGTCTCCGGCAGGGCGCGCAGGAGCTGTTCGCCGGCCGGCGACAGCGCGGTGACGAAGCGGGCGAGGACGGCCTCGCGGTCGCGTTGTGCCATCCGTCATCTCCCTCCGGCATCCGCTTCCGCGTATCGGACTACGCCACCCGGCCGCCGTACGTGCGCCTGCCACGCCGGTGCGCGATCTCGCCCAGCACGACGTCCACCGCGACGAACACCGCGAGCGGTATGCCGAGCAGCGGCAGGAAGTAGCCGAGGACCGCGATCACCGCCAGGCAGGGCACGAGGAACTGCGGTGGCACGTGCTGCCAGGCGCCGCGCGGGATCGGCCGCCCGAACGCGCCCGCCCGGCCGCGCTGCCACCACATGCGGTACCCCCAGACGATCAGCAGGACCAGGCAGAGCGCGAGGGCCATCAGGGCGACCTGGTTGACGATCCCGAAGAGGACACCGGTGTGCAGGTCGATGCCCCAGCGGGTCAGCTTGGCCAGGACCGGGTAGTCCGCGAAGCGCACGACGTCGGTGACCTCGCCGGTGGCCGGATCGACGGCCACCGAGTCCTGCTTCTCGGGCCAGTTCCGCTGCACCTGCTTCACGACGTAAGCGGAGGCGGCGTCGGCGGGCGGGACGATCTCCACCGGGTCGCTCAGCCCCTTGGCGCGTGCCGCCGCCAGCACCGCGTCGGGGCCCACGCCGTGCTCGCCGCCGCCGGTGGCCGCCGCCGAGCCGTGGCCCGCGTGCTCGCCGCCCGCGGCCGCCGAGACGGACGGGGTGGCCTGGCCGAGGGAGGTGCGCAACGCGTCGACGTTGGCCCCCGCGTGGGCGGACCAGGTCAGGCCCGTCGCGGAGAGGAAGAAGAACCCGGCCGCCGCCCACACGCCGACCGTGCCGTGCAGTCCGAGGGTGCGGCGGCGGCCGCTCGTGCCGCGGACCGCTCGCTGTGCACGCCGGCGTGCGAACCACAGCACGAGGCCGCCGCCGGCGATCACCCAGAGCCAGCTCGCGGCGAGTTCGCTGTAGAGCCGCCCGTTCTCGCCGAGACGCAGGTCGCGGTGGAACTCGTCGATCCAGGTACGCAGCGGCAGGGCGCCGGTGGAGCCGTACTGCTCCAGGGCGCCGCGTACCTTCCCGGTGTACGGGTCGACGAAGACGGCGAGTGTGTGGCCCTCGGCGACGCCGGGGACGCCGGTGAGCAGCACCCTGGTGGTGGCGTCCTTCGCCGGTGAGGGGCGTACGGCGGACACGGTGCCCTCGGGGTGGGCCTTGCGGGCGGCGGCGACCTGGTCGCCGATCGGCAGCTTGGCGTCGCCGGCCGGGACGGTCAGCTCGTGGGCGTAGACGATCTTCTCGGCCTGGAACGAGGCGGCGTACAGGACTCCCGTCAGCGCGGCGACCAGCAGGAACGGGGCGACGAGGAGGCCCGCGTAGAAGTGCAGGCGCAGCACCAGGGGCCGCAGCGGCGCCCATGGGGAGGGCGAGGGGGCGACGGGCGGCGGGGACTGGTCCGTCGTGGGTGAGGGAGCGGTGGACATCGGCGGCCTCTCCGAGGGCTCGGTTCTCAGCGGTGGCGGTCCAGAGGTCGGGGAAGGACGGGGCCGAGTTCCGGCAGGTGTGCGTGGCGTGGGTCACACGAAGGAGCCGAGGGTGCCGTGGCATGCTGGCGCGATGGCATCCGCACGTGACCTGAAGCCTCTCGCCGAGCGGGTCGAGGAACTGCTCGCCGCCGGCGGCCCGTTGCCGATCGTCGCCGCCGGTCAGCCGGTGCTGCGCCGTGGCGCCGAGCCGTTCGACGGTCAGTTGGAGCCCGCGCTGCTGGCCCGGTTCGTCGAGGCCCTGCGTGTGACGATGCGTGCGGCGCCGGGAGTGGGCCTCGCGGCGCCCCAGGTCGGGGTGCCGTTGCGGATCGCGGTCATCGAGGACCCGGCGCCGGTGCCGGACGAGGTGCGGGTGGCACGCGGGCGGGTGCCGCAGCCCTTCCGGGTGCTGGTGAACCCGTCGTACGAGGCGGTCGGCACCGAGCGCGCCGCGTTCTTCGAGGGCTGCCTGAGCGTGCCGGGCTGGCAGGCCGTGGTGGCCCGGCACGCCCGGGTGCGGCTGCGGGCGCTGGACGAGCACGGGGCCGCCGTGGACGAGGAGTTCACGGGATGGCCGGCCCGTATCGTCCAGCACGAGACGGATCACCTGGACGGCACGCTCTACCTGGACCGGGCCGAGCTGCGCTCGCTGTCGTCGAACGAGGCGGTCGCGGCACGGTGGGCCCAGCCGACGCCGGAACGGGCAGCGCGGGAAATGGGGTTCACGCTGCCCGGCTAGCGTGGGCCGGGGTCATCGCCGGTCGATCATCCCCGGTACGCCTCCAGCAGCCGCAGCCACACCTCGCTGATCGTCGGGAACGAGGGCACCGCGTGCCACAGACGGTCGATGGGCACCTCGCCGGCGACTGCGATGCTGGCGGAGTGGATGAGTTCGCCGACGCCGGGGCCGACGAACGTGACGCCCACCAGGGTCTGGCTGTCCAGGTCGACGACCATGCGGGCGCGGCCGCGGTAGCCGTCGGCGAAGAGGTTCGCACCCGCCACCGAGGAGAACTCGACGTCCACGGCGCGGACCCGGCGGCCGGCCTGTTCCGCCTCGGCCAGCGACAGGCCCACGGCCGCCGCTTCCGGGTCGGTGAAGACCACCTGCGGGACGGCCGCGTGATCGGCGGTCGCGGAGTGGGCGCCCCAGCGGTCCGTCTCCAGCAGCGGGACGCCCGCCGCGCGGGCCGCGATCGCCGCGCCCGCGATACGGGCCTGGTACTTGCCCTGGTGGGTCAGGAGCGCGCGGTGGTTGACGTCGCCGACCGCGTACAGCCACTCGCTGCCCGTCACGCGCAGTGAGTCGTCGACGGGCAGCCAGGAGCCGGGCTCCAGGCCGACCGTGTCGAGGCCGATGTCGCCGGTGCGCGGAGTCCGGCCGGTGGCGAAGAGGATCTCGTCGGCCTCGAGGCGGTCGCCGGCGTCCGTGACGACCACGACCGTGTCGCCCTCGCGACGTACCGACTCCACCGAGGTCCCGGTGCGCACGTCCGCGCCCGCCTCGGTGAGCGCCTCGGCGACCAGCTCCCCGGCGAACGGCTCCATGCGCGGCAGCAGGCCCTTGCCGCGGACCAGCACGGTGACCCGCGAGCCGAGGGCCTGCCAGGCGGTGGCCATCTCGGCGGCCACCACACCGCCGCCCACGACGATCAGCCGGCCGGGGACGGATGCGGCGCTGGTGGCCTCACGGCTGGTCCACGGGTTCACCTCGGCGACCCCGGGCAGGTCGGGAAGCTGGGCGTCGCTGCCCGTGCACACGGCCACCGCGTGGCGGGCGGTCAGCACCTGCCGCTCCCCGCCCGGACCCGTGACGGTCACCCTGCGTGGACCGTCCAGCCGTCCGTGGCCCCGGTAGAGGTCGGCGCCGATGCCGTCGAGCCAGGAGACCTGCCCGTCGTCCTTCCAGTCCCCGACCTCGTAGTTGCGGTGGGCGAGGACCGCGGAGGCGTCGAGGGGGCCCTGCACGCGGTGGGCGACGCCGGGGACGCGGCGGGCGTCGGCGCGGGCGATCACCGGGCGGAGCAGCGCCTTGCTGGGGATGCACGCCCAGTAGGAGCATTCGCCGCCGACCAGTTCGCTCTCCACGACCGCGGTGGACAGGCCCGCCGCACGGGTGCGGTCGGCGACGTTCTCCCCCACGGGACCGGCCCCGAGTACCACGACGTCGTACGCGATGGATTCCGTTTCCGTCATGGGGACAGTCTGGTGGGTGGTGTGCCCGGTGGCCACACGGGTAGGGCGCGGAATACGTGACCAGGTGTGACCGTTGACGACAGCGGCTCGGCCCCGACATCAGGAAGAGGGATTCGCCATGAGCAACACCGTGGAGCTCACCAAGGAGAACTTCGACCAGACGGTGCAGGACAACGACTTCGTGCTGATCGACTTCTGGGCGTCCTGGTGCGGGCCGTGCCGTCAGTTCGCGCCGGTGTACGAGAAGGCCGCCGAGGAGAACCCGGACCTGGTGTTCGGCAAGGTGGACACCGAGGCGCAGCCCGAGCTGGCGGCTGCGTTCGGCATCCAGTCGATCCCCACGCTGATGATCGTCCGGGACCGGGTCGCCGTGTTCGCGCAGCCTGGTGCGCTGCCGCAGTCCGCTCTGGACGACGTGATCGGGCAGGCCCGCAGGCTGGACATGGACGAGGTCCGCAAGGCGGTGGCGGAGCAGCAGACCAAGGCCGAGCAGAACGGCGAGTAGCGGCTGCCGGTGAGGGCAGTCAGAAGGGGTACGTCGCCACGTCCCCGCGCAGCGTCGTCCAGCGCAGGTGGGTGAAGGCGTCCAGGTTCGCCTCGCCGCCGAAGCGGGAGCCGGTGCCGGAGGCGGCGAGACCGCCGAAGGGTGCGACGGGCTCGTCGCCCACGGTCTGGTCGTTGATGTGGGCCATGCCCGTCGGGATCCGCTCGGCCAGGTCGAGACCGCGCGCGGTGTTGCGCGTGACGATGCCCAGGGAGAGGCCGTAGGGCCCCGCGGACGCGAGGCCGACGGCCTCTTCGGCCGTGGTGAAGGGGCGTACGGGTGCGACCGGCCCGAAGACCTCCTCCGTGTAGGCCGGTGTGGTGTCGTCGGCTCCGGCGAGCACCGTCGGCCGGTAGAACAGGCCGCGGTACGTGCCGCCCGCCACGAGTTTCGCGCCGCGGGCGGTGCTGGCCGCCACCAGGCCGTGGATCCGGGCGAGTTGGCCCGCGTCGATGACGGGGCCGAGATGGACCTTCTCACGGTAGGGGTCGCCCACGGTGAGCGTGTCGGCCTTGGCGGCGAGCCGCTCGACGTACTCCTCGTACAGGGACGCGTGGACGAGGTGGCGGCCGGTCGTCATGCAGATCTGGCCCTGGTGGAAGAAGGAACCCCAGGCCGCCGTGGAGACGACGGCTTCGAGGTCGGCGTCCTCGAGGACGATCAGCGCGGAATTCCCGCCGAGCTCCAGATGCACCCGCTTCAGGTGGTGTCCGCCGGCCTCGGCGATCGCCCGGCCGGCGGCGGTCGAGCCGGTGAAGGAGATCACCGGGACGCGCGGGTCGGCGACCAGTTCCTGGCCCACGTCGGGGCCGCCGGGCAGGACGTGCAGAAGCCCGTCGGGCAGTCCGGCCTCGGCGAGCACGGCCGCCGGGGCGAGGCCGCCGCAGACGGCGGTGCGCGGGTCGGGTTTGAGCACGACGGCGTTGCCGAGGGCGAGGGCCGGGGCGACGGAGCGGATGGCGAGGATCAGCGGCGCGTTGAAGGGCGCGATGACGCCCACCACGCCGACGGGGACGCGGCGCGTGTACGACAGCCTGGGTGCCTCCGACGGCAGGACCTGGCCCGTCGGGTGGGACGCCAGGGCCGCCGCCTCATAGCACTCCTGTGCGGCGACATGGAGTTCGAGGCCGGCCTTGTCCGGGACGGAGCCGGACTCGCGGACGATCCAGTCGCGCAGTTCGGCGGTGTGCGCGGCGAGCAGGTCGCCGGCCCTGCGGAGCACGGCGGCGCGCAGGGTGTACGGGGTTCCCGCCCAGGCGCCCTGGGCGGTGACGGCCGCCCGGGCGGCGGTCTCCACGTCCTGTTCGGAGGCGAGCGTGACGGTGCCGAGCGACTCGCCCGTGGCGGGCTCGGTCACGGCGTACTCGGCGCCGGTCAGCGGGCGGGGCTGCCAGGTCTCCGTGTCGAGCAGCATGACGGCTCTCCGATCCGGCACCGGGTGGGGGCGCGGTGCCGGCGGAGTCCCGTCCCGCGTGCTCAGCTTGAATCGCGGTGCACGATCCGTGCCCCGAACACCTCGTGCACCTCCGGCACACCTCCAGGATCGCGCACGGCGCGGTCGACCAGCTCGGCGAGGTGGCGCCCGGACGGCAGTTCGATGTGGACCGTGCTCAGCCGCGGCCGCAGCAGCCGCCCGAGCATCAGGTCGTCGGCGCCGACCACGGCCGTCTCCTCCGGGACGGCCACGCCCTCGTCCTGCAGGGCGCGCATCAGGAGCATCGCGTACTCGTCGTTGTACGCGAAGACCGCGTCCAGGCCCAGGGAGCGCCAGCGCGCGGCGAGCCGGGCCGCGGAGTCCTCCTCGTAGGCGAGCGGAAGCTCGGTGACGGTCGCGCCGGTGCCCTCCACAGCACGCCGTACGCCTGCCAGCCGGGGCCGGGAGAAGAATCCCAGGCCGGGCTCCTCCGGCATGACCACGCCCACGCGGCGGCGGCCCCGGGCCAGCAGATGGGCCCCGGCGCTGTGCCCGACCCCGTGGTGGTCCAGGAGCAGCGTGTGCGCGCCCTCGACGCGTTCGGGGCCGAGGGTGACGACGGCGCGGGCCCCGGACCGCTTGAGGACGTGCACGCCCTCGGGGCCGAGGCCGCCGCCGGGCACGATGACCGCGACCGGCCGCAGTTCCGCCCAGCCGCGGGCGGCCTCGTCGCGGTCGAGACCGAGGCCGCCGTACTGCACGACCGTGTAGTCGAGCCGGCCGAGCGCCCACTGCAGTTCGTTGAGGAACTGGCTGTAGAGCGGGCCCGCCGGCACGTTCGGGGAGGGCATGAGCACCATGCGGCTGTGTCCGGCGCGCAGGCTGCGGGCGGCGGCGTGCGGGACGTACCCCAGCTCCTTGGCGGCCTCGTGGACGCGGCGGCGGGTGGGTTCGCTGATCCGTACGGCGCTGGTGTTGTTCAGCACGTAGGAGACGGTCGCGCGCGAGACACCGGCCAGGCGTGCCACATCGGCACTCGTCGGCACGGCGGATGGTGCGGGCGACGCAGGGACGGGCTGTTCCGGTATCTGCACCATGACGTACCGCATCTTCGCAGAACGCTCACACCGCCCGTCCCCGGGGTGGGCGCATGGCCGGAACTACCCCTTCCACAAGGGCAGTTGCACATGCAGCGGGCGCCGGCCGGGGGCGCGGTTGCCCGGTCCGGCGGACAGCGAGCCGCTTGTGGTGTCACCGGCGGTGCAGTCGGAGGCGGCCTGCACCGGTGCGGGCGGTGGCCGGCCGCGGCGCGGGACCGCCCCGGACGCACCGGCGACGTCGACGTGTTCGGACCGTACCCTGTGGCCATGGACGATGCGCCGATGGTCGGCTTGATGGGACGTGTCACCGGCACCGTCGGGCCCGGGCTGGTCGGCGAGGTGATCGTCCGGGTGCGTGGCGGCGCCGAGCACTTCCTCGCGTATCCCGCGGACGGGTCGGGCCGCATCGAGCGCGGCGCGGTGGTGATGGTGGTGGAGTATCTGCCGCCGCGGACGGTCTACGTGGAGGCCATGTACGACAGTTGAGCCCCTGTCACCGCAGGTGAGAGGCGTGGGCGTCAAGATTGCAACAAGGTTCCGTCAGTGTCTTCACCCCGGGCTTGCCAAGGCGCAGACTCGCCTTCGTTCGGTGCCGAAACCCGGCACCAGGCAAAGGGGGCGTATGCCGATGGTCATCGGCGTCGTCGCGGGGGCCGTCGTCCTCGCGCTGCTTGTCATCGTTGGGATCTTCAAGCTCATGTGGCGTGTGGCGGAGCCCAACGAAGCACTGATCATCTCCGGTTCGAAGCATCGGACCGAGGGTCTCGAGGAAGGCATGGGCTTCCGCATCGTCACGGGGCGCGGCACGCTGGTCCTGCCGGGCGTGCAGGCGGTGCGCAAGCTGTCGCTCGACCTCAACGAGACCGAACTGCACGTGGACTGCGTGACCCATCAGGGCATTCCGCTGAAGGTGCGGGGTGTGGTCATCTTCAAGGTGGGCGACGACTTCGTGTCGATCGCCAACGCGGCCCGCCGCTTCCTCGACCAGCAGAAGCTGATGTCGGAGCGCGTACACAACGTGTTCGCCGGTCATCTCCGGTCCATCGTGGGCGGGTTGACGGTCGAGGACATGATCCGCGACCGCGAGAAGCTCACCGGTCAGACCCGGGCCGCCTGCGGTACGGAGATGGAGAAGCTGGGCCTGATCGTGGACTCGCTGCAGATCCACGAGATCGAGGACCCCACCGGGTACATCCAGAACCTGGCCGCGCCGCACGCGGCGGCGGTGCAGCGGGACGCGCGCATCGCGCAGGCGGAGGCGAACCGTCTCGCCACCGAGGCGGAGCAGCAGTCGTTCGCTCGGATGGCGGAGGCGACGCGGGACAGCGAGATCCTGCAGGCCGGTTACCAGGCGGAGCGGGACAAGGCGGCCGCCAAGGCGCGCCAGGCCGGTCCGCTCGCCGACGCGGCGGCCCGCCAGGAGGTCGTGGTGCAGGAGACCCGGGTCGCGGAGCTGGAGGCGCACCGGCGCGAGCAGCAGCTCCAGGCGGACGTGCGCAAGCCGGCGGACGCGAAGGCGTACGAGAAGCGCACCCTGGCCGAGGCCGAACGTGACGCGCGGATCTCGGCGGCGCAGGCCAAGGCGAAGGAGACCGAGCTGGCCGCGGCGGCCGAGGCGACGCGGGTCAAGACGGCCGCGGCGGCGGAGGCCGAGGCGACCAAGGCGCGCGGCTCGGCGGCGGCCGAGGCGACTCGCGCCACCGGTGAGGCCGAGGCGGCCGCGGCCCAGGCGAGGGGCCTGGCCGAGGCGGAGGCGACCCGCGCCCAGGGTCTCGCGGAGGCGGAGGCCATCAAGGCGCGCGCCGCGGCCCTCGCGGAGAACCAGGAAGCCGTGGTCGCGCAGCAGCTCGCCGAGAAGTGGCCGGAGATCGTCGAGGCGGGCGCGTCCGCGTTCGGCAACGTCGACAACATGGTGCTGCTCAACGGTGCGGACGGTATGGCCGACGTGTTCGCCAAGGCCCTGACGATGGGCGGCACCGGCCTGGGGCTCGCGCGCCAGTTGCTGTCCTCGATGAACCGGAACGGAACGCCGGAGGCCGGTACGGCCGGGCTCAACGGGTTCGTGCCGCCGCGGGCGGAGAAGGTGGCGGTGGAGACGGACGAGGGGTGATCCCCCGCAGTGAACCACTGAACCGCTGAACCGCTGAGCGGCTGAACCGTCGAAGCGTTACGGCGTTCAGGCTTCGGGCGTACGGGACCCCGGTTCCGTACGCCCGAAGCACGTTCCGCGACGCGACGGCCGCTCACCCATGGTCACTGATCCGACCGGTGATGCGCGGTCGGCAAGGGTGCGCGTCGCCGCGCCGCGCGTGATGGTGGTGCGGAGGGCACCGTCAGCGGCAGCGGGAGTCTCGCCGTGGAATCCCTCGTCACCATGACCACCCGTGTTCCCGAGGGCGTACCGGACGAAGCCGGCGCGGACATCCGGGCCCGTGAGGCCGCGCACTCGCGGGAGCCGGCCGCGCAGGGGCGCCTGCTGCGCCTGTGGCGCCCGCAGCTCCGGCCGGTCGAGTGGCGCGCGCCGGGCTGTTCGCGGCCGAGGACGCTTGAGGAGGAGCTATGGACATCACCGGATCGGTGGCCCTGGTGACGGGCGCGAACCGCGGCATCGGCAGGGCCTTCGCCCGCGCGTTGCTCGACCACGGTGCCGCCAGGGTCTACGCGGCGGCGCGGAACCCGGAGAGCGTGACGGACCCGGACGTCGCGCCGCTGCGTCTGGACGTCACCCGGCAGGAGGAGGTCGCCGCGGCCGCCACCGCCGCGGGCGACGTCACCATTGTGATCAACAACGCCGGTGTGGGCGGCTGGGACACCAAGCTGTTCGACGGTTCCTTCGACGGTGCCCGTGAGGCGATGGAGGTCAACTTCTTCGGCACCTGGGCCGTCGCCCGTGCCTTCGCCCCCGTCCTGGCACGCAACGGGGGCGGTGCCCTGGTGAACATGCTGTCGGTGGCGTCCTGGGCGGGCCGGCCCGGCTGGCCCGGCTATGCGGCCTCCAAGGCGGCGCAGTGGTCGCTGACCGGCGCGCTGCGCGAGGGGCTGCGCGACCAGGGCACGCTGGTGGTCGGGGTGCACGCGGGCTTCGTGGACACGGACCTGGCCGGCTGGACGGACGCACCGAAGATCAGCGCCGCGGACGTCGCGGAGCAGACCATGCGGGCTCTGGCCGACAACCGGGTCGAGGTCCTCGCCGACGAGCGGACGAGGCAGGTCAAGGCGGCCCTGTCCCAGCCGCTCGACGCATAGGCCCCGCCCTTCGGGTCAGCGACCCCTCCCTCGGGTCAGCGACCCGTCCTCCGGGTCAGCGACCCGCCCTTCGGGACAGCAGGCGGCCCGGGTCCGCGTCAGTCCCCGCCGGATGGTCGTCGTCAGTCCCCCCCCGCCGGATGTTCGTCAGTTCCCCCTCCAGATGTTGTCGAAGGCCGCCTTCTCGATGGCCCGTCGTTGTCGGACGGCCGTCAGTTCGGTCACCGCGTCGTCGACGGCCGCGAGCACCGTCGTCACCGCCTCGTCCGTTTCCTCCGGCAGTTCTCCGGCCGGCGTCTCGCGGATCCCGACGGCCGTGGCGAGCGCGGCGAGCACGGGCTCGCCCTCGGTCCATCGGCCCGCCGCCCGCTGCCGGGCGGCGGAATCGGTCAGCACGGCCTCGCCGGTCCAGGACGGGAGCAGGCGGCGGTGCTGGCGCTTGAGCAGCCCCTCGTCCTCGAAGGCCGCCAGATATGCCGAGGACAGGCCGCGCCCGCGGCGCCACAGCCAGTCCTCGACCGCTTCGTAGGGCGCCTGCCGGACGAGTGACGCCGCGGCCTGCCGTACCAGAGGGTCGTCGGTCACCGGCGGGTCGCCCGGCACGACGAGGTCTCCGTCCAGGGTGAGGGCCCGGGCGTCCCGGAGGTCGAGCAACTCCGCTCCCGCGAGCGCGAGGGAGAGGTCGCCCGGTTCGGCAGGACGGACGGGCGCCGCGTCCAGGGCGACGATCAGCAGGTCCCGTGCAGTGGTCATGTGCGGCTCCCCGTCAATGGCTCCGGCGGCGGCGGTCGTCGAGCGGCCGCCCCGACAGCCCGACACTAGCGCGGCTGCGTCGACGACGGTCCGTCGAAGCCGCAACGGCGCCCGCCGCCGGGGGAGGGTCTCCCGGGGCGGGCGCCGTACGACCCGCCCCGTGGTGCGGGAAGCCGACGGCCTGGCTGCCCGACGGCGAGCCGGGCAAGCGCTGACCACACCGATGCGGCCTGGACGGCCCGATGTCCCGCACCCCGGCGCGCCCAGCGGATGCACCCCCGGCGAACGGCCCCGATCCTTGAAGGAAGGGGCGGACACGCGAAGGAGGGTGTCATGTCCGTGATGGACAAGCTGAGGCAGATGCTCAAGGGGCACGGGGAACGCATGGGCGAGGGCCATGACAGGGCGGGGCGGCCCACCGGCGAGCAGGCTCAGGGAACGCAGCCGGGCCAGGTGGACAAGGGCCCGGACGCGCTGAGGGAACAGATGCGGTCCCGGCCGGAGCAGGACAACCCGCCCGAGCCGTAACAGCCGATCGTAGTTGACGCGGCGTCAAGGGCCGACCCGCTCGGTGCGTCTCCGGCGTGACGCTCTACCGTGAGCCGCGTGACTGCCTTTACCGAAGAAGACGTGCCCGGCCGCCACGGCCCCACCGCCACCACCGAGGCGGACCCCCGCGAGGTGGGCCGGGTGCGGACCGAGTACTCTCCCGCGCACGACGGCGACCCCGACCCCGGCGAGATCGTGTGGACGTGGGTGCCGTTCGAGGAGAACGACGGGCGCGGCAAGGACCGCCCGGTGCTCGTGGTGGCCCGCGAGGCGGCCGGCACGCTGCTGGCCGTGCAGCTGTCCAGCAAACGGCACGACGGCGACCGGGAGTGGGTGCCGATCGGCAGTGGCCCCTGGGACCGGTCGGGGCGCGATTCCTGGGTGGACGTGGACCGCGTCCTGCGGGTGCACGAGGCCGGCATGCGGCGCGAGGCGTGCGCGCTGGACCGCATGCGGTTCAACCTCGTGGTGCACCGGCTGCGGGAACGCTACGGCTGGAACTAGGGCGCGTATCGCGCCGTGATCAACGAGCATCGCGGCGTGCGGGGCGGGTGCCCGTCAGCGGTACGAGGCCCGGTGATCTGCGAACGCGGCCCGGGTCGCCGCCCCCGGCGTGCGGCCTGCACGTTCGGCGCTGCGGCGGTCAGGGAGACCACCCCGTACGGCACGTCCAGCAGGCGCCCGTGGTCGTTGCGGAAGACGGGCACCGCGGGTGAACGGACGACGCGAGGAGAGCGGGGGCGAAGTTCGGCACGCCACCGGGTCACCCGAACGGCCGACCGGGCGGCGGGCCGCTTCCGGACTGCTCTCGCCGGTGACCTCCAGGCCCGTGGCGACCGGTGCGGCCGGCGGTGCCCCCACCGTGTCCGGGCCGTACGTACACCCGCGCGCCCGCGCGGGCCGACTCGACCGCCGCGGCGATGGTCACCGTACGCCGTCGGGCGCCCGGCAGGCGCCCGACGGCGCGATCTCCCGCGTCCGCCGCGCCACCGCGCGCAGGCGCGCGCTCACGGCGCCACCCCCGTGGGCGCCGTGAGCGCGTCGCGCGCCCTCCCCCAAGCTCTAGAGACGTCCGACGGGACGTCTTGTGGAGTCTCGCAGCGTCGTACCGACCCGCGAGAGGTCCGCCAGCGCCGATCTCCCCCGTCGTGCTCATGAACGCATGGTGAGCGATGCTGGTCTCACGCCGCAACAGAGTTTCGCGGCCCCGGAAACCACCTCTCATCACGCGCACAACAAGAAGCAAGCAGTCCGGAAAGCCCCGCTGTGCACCCTTGTGCGAATCCACGGGAGCGTCTTGGGTGGGACGAGCGATGCCGGTCCGGCCTCCTGGGGCCCGGATCGGCGACATGGTGGACTCTCAGGAGGATCCCGACATGTCCGATTCGGTGAGTGACTGTACGGAGCACCGCTCCGCCGTCACCGAAGCCGACGTGGAGGCGCTGGTCCGCGGTATCTGCTTCAAGACCGGACCGCCCCGCTCGCTCGGTGTCGAAGTGGAATGGCTCGTCCACGAGCTGCGCACGCCGTGGCTCCCCGTACCGCCGGAACGTCTCGACGCGGCCTATGCCGCCCTGCGGACCCTGCCCCTGTGTTCGGCCCTCACGGTCGAACCCGGCGGCCAACTGGAGCTCAGCTCCGCTCCGGCCGCCTCCCTGATGGAGTGCATCGGCTCCGTCTCCGCCGACCTCGACGCGGTGCGCGCCGTACTGCGCGAGGCGGGGCTCGGCCTCAGCGGCCACGGGCACGACCCGTGGCGCCCTCCCCGCCGCTACCTCCGTGAGCCGCGCTACGAGGCCATGGAGCGCTGCCTGGACCGTACGGGGCCCGAGGGCCGGTCCATGATGTGCTCCTCCGCCTCCGTGCAGGTGTGCCTGGACGCCGGGCACGAGGAGCCGGGGCCGCTGGGCTTCGGGCGGCGGTGGTGGCTGGCGCACCAGCTCGGCGCGGTCCTGGTCGCCGCGTTCGCGCACTCCCCGCTGGCCGGCGGCCGGCCCACGGGCTGGCGCTCGACGCGGCAGTCCCTGTGGTCGGCCATGGACCCGGGACGTTCCAGCGCGCCGCCGCTCGACGGCGACCCGCGCACCGCCTGGGCCCGGCACGTGCTGGACGCACCGGTGATGTGCGTCCGGAACGGCGGCGGTGCCTGGCGGGTGCCGCGGGGCCTGAGTTTCCGGGACTGGACCCGGTCCGCCGATCCCCCGGACCGGGGCGACCTCGACTACCACCTGACGACCCTGTTCCCTCCGGTCCGCCCCCGCGGCCACCTGGAACTGCGCATGATCGACGCGCAGCCGGGTGACGACGGCTGGATGGTGCCGCTCGCCGTGGCGGCCGCGCTCTTCGACGACCCGGAGGCCGCCGAGACCGCGTACCGGTCGGTCAAACCGCTCGCCGAGCGGGCCGGCCCCCTGCCGGCGCCGTGCAATCCGCTGTGGATCGCCGCGGCGCGCGACGGTCTGGCCGACCCCGATCTGCAGGAGGCAGCCGTCGCCTGCTTCACGGCCGCCGCCGAGGCGCTGCCGAGGCTCGGTGCCACCGCCGATGTGCTGGACGCCGTCGCCGAGTTCACCGACCGCTATGTGGCGCGGGGCCGCTGCCCCGCCGACGACCTGCTGCTCCGGTTCCACGGGAAGAACAGCCCCGCCGGCGGGGACGACACCCGGTTCCACGGGAAGGACATCCGCACATGACCGACGAACGGTCCCCGATCGACCCCGAGATACTCCGCAAGCGCGTGCTGGACGCCCTCACCACGGCCCGCGACCGCACCGCGCTCCTGACCACGTGCGTCGACGAGGCCGACCTGATGGCGCAGCACTCCCCGCTGATGTCACCGCTGGTGTGGGATCTCGCGCACATAGGCAACCAGGAGGAGCAGTGGCTGCTGCGCGCGGTCGCCGGCCGTGAGGCGATGCGCCCCGAGATCGACGGGCTGTACGACGCCTTCGAGCACCCGCGCGCCGAGCGGCCCTCCCTGCCGCTGCTGCCGCCCGACGAGGCCCGCCGCTACGCCGCCGAGGTGCGCGGGCGGGCCCTGGACGTGCTGGAGCGCACGCCGTTCGAGGGCCGGCGCCTGACGGAGGCGGGTTTCGCCTTCGGCATGATCGCCCAGCACGAGCAGCAGCACGACGAGACCATGCTGATCACACACCAGCTCCGCAAGGGCCCCCAGGCGCTCACCGCCCCCGATCCGGAGCCGGTGGAGCCCTACGACGGACCGCCCGAGGTCTTCGTGCCCGGCGGCCCGTTCATCATGGGCACCTCCACCGAACCGTGGGCGCTGGACAACGAACGGCCGGCCCACCAGCGTCAGGTCGCGCCCTTCTACATCGACGCCACGCCGGTGACGAACGGGGCCTACATCGCCTTCATCGAGGACGGCGGCTACGGCGACGAGCGCTGGTGGACCCCTCAGGGCTGGGACCACATCCGCGCCCACGGCATCGAGGCCCCGCTGTTCTGGCGCCGCGAGGGCGGGCAGTGGCTGCGGCGGCGCTTCGGCGTCACCGAGGCCGTACCGCCCGACGAGCCGGTGCTGCACGTGTGCTGGTACGAGGCGGACGCGTACGCGCGCTGGGCCGGGCGCCGGCTGCCCACCGAGATCGAGTGGGAGAAGGCGGCCCGGCACGACCCGGCCACGGGACGGTCCCGGCGCTACCCGTGGGGCGACGCCGACCCGACGCCCGAGCACGCCAACCTCGGGCAGCGGCACCTGCGTCCCGCGCCGGCCGGCAGCTTTCCTGCGGGCGCCTCACCGCTCGGCGTACGGCAGCTCATCGGTGACGTGTGGGAGTGGACGTCGAGCGACTTCCTGCCGTACCCGGGGTTCACGGCGTTTCCGTACAAGGAGTACTCGGAGGTGTTCTTCGGGCCGGAGTACAAGGTGCTGCGCGGTGGTTCGTTCGCCGTGGACGCGGTGGCCTGCCGGGGCACGTTCCGCAACTGGGACTATCCGATCCGGCGGCAGATCTTCTCCGGCTTCCGCACCGCCCGGGACGTGTGATGTGCCGTCATCTCGCCTACCTGGGACCGGAGGAGCCGCTCGGCCGGCTCCTCAAGGAGCCGTCGCACAGCCTGTACCGGCAGTCGTGGGAGCCGAGGCGGCAGCGGTACGGGACGGTCAACGCCGACGGTTTCGGCGTCGGCTGGTACGCCGAGGGTGACCCGGTGCCCGCGCGGTACCGCCGGATGGAGCCCATCTGGAGCGACCCGTCCTTCGCCGATCTGGTGCGGGTCGTGCGCTCCGGTGCGCTGCTGGCGGCCGTGCGGGACGCGACCGAAGGGTGTGCCGCCGGGGAGGCCGCGGCGGCGCCCTTCGTCGCGGGCCGGTGGCTGTTCAGCCACAACGGGGCCGTCCCCGGCTGGCCCCGCTCCGTCGCCCAGCTCGCCCGGTCCCTGCCGTCGGCCGAACTGCTGTCGCTGGAGGCCCGCACCGACTCGGCCCTGGTCTGGGCGCTCGTGCTCAACCGGTTGCGCCTCGGCGACGACGGCGGGCAGGCGCTGGCCGACACCGTGCTGGACGTCGCCGCGGCGGCCCCCGGCTCCCGGCTCAACCTGCTGCTCACCAACGGCTCGACGATCGCGGCGACCGCGTGGGGCGACACCCTCTGGTACCTCGCCGAGCCGGGCAGCCGCGTCGTCGTGGCCTCCGAGCCCTACGACGACGACCCGCACTGGCGGGAGGTGCCGGACCGCACGCTGCTCACGGCCGACACCACCGACGTCCTGCTGACCCCGCTCAAGGACCCGCGCGACGACATGGCATCCTCCCCCACTCCCGGCTCGGCTCGAGTGGGGGCACCGACATCACCCGAGGAGCCCCGCACGTGAGCCCGTTCCATCTCACCCGCACCCTTCCCGAGGACACCACGGACGCCGCGCTGCGCACGGACGTCCTGACCGGCCTCACCGGAAGCCCCAAGACGCTGCCCCCCAAGTGGTTCTACGACGCCCACGGCAGCGACCTGTTCGAAAAGATCACCGAGCTGCCGGAGTACTACCCCACGCGCGCCGAACGGGAGATCCTCATCGCCCGCTCCGGGGAGATCGCGGCCGCGGCCGGCGCGCGCACGCTGGTCGAGCTGGGCTCCGGCTCGTCCGAGAAGACACGGCACCTGCTGGACGCGATGAGCGGGCTGCACACGTACGTCCCCGTCGACGTCAGCGAGAGCGCGCTCACCCAGGCGGGGCAGGCACTGGCCGCCGAGCGGCCCGGTCTGCACGTGCACGCGCTCATCGCCGACTTCACCGCCCGCCTGACGCTGCCGGACACGCCCGGGCCGCGGCTCGTCGCGTTCCTCGGCGGCACGATCGGCAACCTGGTGCCCGCCGAACGGGACACGTTCCTGAAGGCCGTAAGGGCACTGATGGCGCCCGGGGATGCGCTGCTGCTCGGCACCGACCTGGTCAAGGACCCCTCGGTGCTGGTGGCGGCGTACGACGACGCTGCCGGGGTGACGGCCGCGTTCGACAAGAACGTGCTGACCGTCGTCAACCGGGAGCTGGGCGCCGACTTCGACCCGGACGCATTCGACCACGTGGCGCTGTGGGACGCGGAGAACGAGTGGATCGAGATGCGGCTGCGGGCGCGAACCGCGCAGACCGTGAAGGTGCCCGCGCTGGACCTGGCGGTCGACTTCGCCGAGGGCGAGGAGCTGCGCACGGAGGTGTCGGCGAAGTTCCGCGAGGACGGCGTGCGCCGTGAACTGGCCGCCGCGGGGCTGGAATTGACGCACTGGTGGACGGACCGGGAAGGGAGGTTCGCCCTGTCCCTGAGTTCGGCGCGCCCGGCCGTCTGAGCGGGCGCGCGTGTGACACACCCGCCATGGAGAGGAGCACCCGCATGACCGACCACATCTACCGGGTCACCGAGATCGTCGGCAGCTCGCCCGAGGGCATCGACCAGGCCGTCCGCAACGGGATCGAACGTGCCTCGCAGACCCTGCGCCACCTGGACTGGTTCGAGGTGACGCAGATCAGGGGACGGATCGAGAACGGGCGGATCGAGCACTACCAGGTCGGCCTGAAGCTGGGCTTCCGGCTGGAGGACGGCGAGTAGCGCACGGCCGGTCCTCAAGGCCCCGCGGGAGCGGTCCTCTCAGGTCCGCGCAGGGCAGGCCCTCTCGGGTCGCCCGAGCCGTGGAGGGGCGGTCCCCTCAGGTCCGCCCCTCCCGCTCCTGGGCGTCCTTCAGGGCCTCGGAGGAGGACGCCCAGCGGGCACGGACGACGGTGAAACCCGCCCGTTCGGCCTCCTGGCAGACCAGTTCGTCGTCGTCGACGAGAACGCGGACCTCCCGGCCGCGTGCGAGTTCGCGCAGCAGCTCCAGCTTGGTCACGCGGGCGGGCCTGCGGTCACCGTTCGACCGCATGTACAGGCGCCCTTCGGGCAGTCCGTGGGCGGCGAGCCAGTCGAGGGTGTCGCGCCGGCAGCGCGCGGGCCGCCCGGTCAGATAGACTAGTTCGCACTCCTCGGCGGTCCTCAGCGCGAGCGCGATCCCCTCGGCCAGCGGTGGGTCCTGCGGCGCGGCCGCGAAGAAGGCGTCCCAGTCACGCGGTCTCGTCTCCAGGAAGCGCTGCCGGTGCGCCGTGTCGGCGAGGGTGTTGTCCAGGTCGAAGACGGCGACGGGCCTGCTGTCGTGGGTCACGCACCCCACTCTAGGCAGAGGCGCCCCGCCGGGGCCCTCGGCCCTCCGGGCGCGCGGGGGCCGGCGGCCACACGCCGGGCGCGAGGACGCCCTCCACGTAGGCGCGAGCCACCAGGGCCGCCTTGCCGGTCACACCCCAGCGGCGGGAGAGCTGCTTGAAGTGGTAGTTGACGCCGTCCACCGTCAGCCCCACGGCGGAGGCGATCCGACCGGTCGTGGAACCGGCCGCGGCCAGCGCGAGGATCCGGGCATCGATCTCGTCCGCCTTGACCGGCGGGGCGCCCGCCTCCTCCACCGGTGCGGGGACGTCCTCGCGGATGCGGAGCATCGTCAGCAGGTCCGGGGTGTCGGTGGACGCCTCGCCGACCAGGTCGACGGTCATCTCGCCACGGCGCTCGACGCCGGCCGCGGTGGTCCAGCCGACCGCGATGGTGTAACGGGACCTGCGGTGCAGCCGGATCGCCTCGGTGACGGCGCGCAGCTCGTTCCTGGTCTCCGGGTGGAACAGGTCGAGGATGCTGCGCCCGCGCAGGGGGCCGGCGAGTGTGCCCCACTCCCCCGCCATCGCCGCGTTGACCCGCAGGATGGTGCCGTCGGTCGTGCAGTACGCCGTGGGCAGCGGGAGCCGGTCGAAGAGACCCAGCGCACGGTTGCGTCAGAAGACCGCCGCGCGGCTGTCCGGCGCCGGGGATCTGGTGGGCGGCAGGGGTATCCGCTGCGGGCGGAAATCCACGCGGCTCCTCCTTCCGTCGGGCACAAGGGCGGTTCACCTCCAGTCAACTGTCAGGGGCCGCGCCGGTGCCAGTTGTCACGCGGAAGAGTGAGAAGTTCCGACCGCGAGGCAACCGCCCACCGCAGGTCCTCGTCTCTTCGGGCGTAGGACAACTCACCTGCTTCAGGACTCGGTCACGCCAGATTCTCGTACAGCAGTGGTATATGACCCAACCATGGCCAAACTTCACGTTGCGGACCGTGCGCCGGTACCGCAGGGTCAAAGGGTGAGTGCACTCTCACCCGCTCCCGCCTCCCTGCGCACCGGGGGCGGTGCCCGTCGCATCCGCCTTCCCTTCGACAACCGACTTCTGCCCGGCGCCGCGTCGGCCCTCGCCCTGTTCGCCACGATCCGCATCGCCGGTCTGGTCGCCATCGCCGTGGCGAACCGCCTCGCCGGTCACCCGGTGTTCAAGGGTCTGGCCCACTCCTGGGACAGCAGTTGGTACCTGCACATCGCACAGCACGGCTACGGCACCTACGTCCACGTCCTGCACAACGGTGCCGTCCAGCGGGACTGGGCGTTCTTCCCGCTGTACCCGGGACTCATCCGCGCCGTGTACACCGTTGTGCCGGTCACTCCGGGCGCCGCCGCCCTGCTGGTCGCCTGGGGCGCCGCGGCGGTGGCCGCGTACGGCATCTACGTGATCGGCCACCGCCTGTACGGACGGGCGGTCGCCACCGTCCTCGTCGGGGTGTGGGCCTCGATGCCGCAATCCGTCGTCCTCGACATCGCGTACACCGAGTCCCTGCTGACCGCGCTCGCCGTCTGGGCTCTGTACGCCGTGCTGACGGGGCGCTGGCTGTGGGCCGGGGTGCTGGCCGCGTTCGCGGGCCTGTCCCGCCCCACGGGCTTCTCCGTGGCCGCCGCGGTGGTCGTCGTCGCCGTGCACGAGATCGTCAGGCGGCGCGGCCGGGTCCCGCTCCGGCTGTGGTTCGGCGCCGCCATCGCGCCTCTCGGCTGGGTGAGTTTCGTGCTGTGGGTGGGCGCCCATATGGGTGATCTGTTCGGCGGCTACTTCACGGTGCAGCGCGCCTGGGACTCCCGCTTCGACTTCGGTGCGGGCTCCCTGCACTTCCTCAAGGGGCTGCTGGTGCACGGCGGCCGGGTCGTCTACCCCCTGGCCCTGGTGATCGTCGCGGCCGCCATCCTGCTGTTCTGCCTGCTGTGCGTCGACCGGGCGCCGCTGGCGCTGATCATCTACGCCGGGATACTGCTCCTGATCACCGTCGGCGGCTCCGGTCCCTACGCGTCGAAGCCGCGTTTCCTGCTGCCCGCGTTCCCGCTGCTGATCCCCCTCGCGCGGGGGCTCGTACGGACCTGGCGGGTGCGGCCGAAACAGGCCTTTCTGCTCGGCACCGCGCTCGTCCTGCTGTCGGTGCTCTACGGGACGTACCTGGTGACGGCCAGCCGCACTCCGCTGTGAGCAAGCCGGTTCAGGGCCTGCGGGCGTTCAGGGGGCGCGGTGCCGGTCGCGCAGTGCGGCGCGGGTGCCCCGGGAGTGGTGTCGCCGCTGTCTGGCCCTTGGCGAGGCGGGTACCCGCAGGGTGTCACGACTCTCTGGGGAGATGACTCGGATGCGCTTCCTCGGCTTGCTTCTCCTCGCGGCCACCGCCGCCTTCACCGGACTGGTGATCGCCGACAATCTGGGCGGCGGCCCGCACTACAGCGTGTCGATGCTCGGTCAGAACGTCGCCACCATGAACCCCCTCGCCATCTTCTGCGCCGGTCTGGCCCTGGCCCTGATCTTCGCGCTGGGCCTGGCCACGGCGGTGACCGCGACGACACACCGGCCGCGAGGCCCGCGCCGGGCCCGCCGGACCACCGTGGCCGACGATCTGGGGGAACCCGGTACCCGGCCCTGACGGGGCACCCTCAGCGGTTGGGCCGGGCGTTGCTGACGTCCGCCAGAACCGAACGCGGGTCGTCGGCCGCGGCGAGGTCGCCCAGGCTGACGATGCCGACCGGGCAGCCGCCCTTCTCCACGACGGGGAGCCTGCGCACCGCATGGCGGCGCATCAAGGCGGCCGCGTGCTCGGTGCTGTCGTCGGGGGCCAGCGTCACCACGGGGGGACGGCTGCACACCGAACCCGCCGTCGTGGTGTTCGGGTCTCGGTTCTCGGCGATGGTGCGGACCACGATGTCGCGGTCGGTGAGCATCCCGAAGAGGTCGCTGTCGTACGCCACCAGCACGTCGCCGACGTTCTCGTCGCGCATGAGGCGGGCCGCCCGGGCGACGGAGGTCATCGGCTCGACGGCGACCGTGCCGCGGGACATCACGTCACGTACCTGCCTGGTCATGGGGAACCTCCTGGTTCGTCGTGTCGGGGTGCGGCTCCCGTCCGGCCGCGTCGGACTCCGGGCCGGCGTGCCAGCCGCTCCAACGGTGGACGGTCACCACGATCACCGGCCCGTCCGGTGGGCTGTCCCGGTACTGGGGGTACTTCCGCGCCAGCAGGGCGACGGCGGCCTCGTACTCGCCGCGGTCGTCCGCCGCGGGCGCGTCCGGCGGAACGGCTCGGGCGCCTCCGTCGGCCCGTACCCACCACAGCCGCTCCCAGTCCTCGTCGTACGCGTCGGCCAGCAGGCTCACGGCCGGGTGGACGGCGATGTTGTGCAGCCGCTTCAACTGCCGGGAGGTCTTGGGCTTGCGGTCGACGGCCATGACGATCCCGCCGTCGTCGCGCACGGCGAACACGACCGGTACGAGGTGGGGCCGCCCCCCGGGGTCCACGGTCGCCAGCCGCGCGACCCGGGCCTCGGCGAACCGTCGCCGTGCCTCACCCTCAGCGATCCGCGGCACTCGCGCTCCTCCTCAGGGTTGCGTGACACCGCCGCGGGACAGCTCCGGCACGTCGGCGGGTACTCCTTCCGGCGCTGGCGGGTACCCGGTGTCGGGCGCTCTCACACGGTCGGCCCCGGGATGCCGTCGGGCGAGGCGCCGGGGCACACTGGAAGCCCGGCCCGCCCCGGCCTGCCGACCGACCAGGCAAGGAGGCCGTCGTGGAATTCGACGTGATCGTGGAGATCCCGCAGGGGTCGCGCAACAAGTACGAGATGGACCACGCACAGCACCGGATCCGCCTGGACCGGATGCTGTTCACCTCCACCCAGTACCCGGCCGACTACGGCTACATCGACCACACGCTCGGCCGGGACGGCGACCCGCTCGACGCCCTCGTCATCGTCGGCGAACCCACCTTCCCCGGCTGCGCGATCGAGTGCCGGGCCGTCGGCATGTTCGTCATGAAGGACGAGAAGGGCCCCGACGACAAGATCCTGTGCGTCCCGGCGCACGATCCGCGCTACGCGGGGGTCCAGGACATCGGTGACGTGCCCTCCTTCGACCGGCTGGAGATCACCCACTTCTTCGAGGTGTACAAGGACCTGGAGCCCGGCAAGTCGGTCGAGGGGTCCCACTGGGAGGGGCGGGAGGAGGCGTACGCGGAGATCGAGGCCTCCCGCAGGCGCGCCTCGGAGGGCTGACGCCACCGCACGGATGTGGGGGCTGTCAGCGGCTGAACCCGCTCGGGTCCTGGTCGCGGGGCAGCAGCATGACGCGGTGCAGGTTGCAGGCCGCGGGCGGGTGGGTGGCCGGTGGGCGGGAGGCCTGGTGGGCGTGCAGCGCCACGCTCACCAGGCTCAGCAGCAGGTCGACGTCGGTGTCGCAGTCCAGACGCACGGTCACCCACCGCGAGCCGGGCAGCATGCGGATGGCGGTCGACTCCGCAAGGTCGCCGGAGAAACGCCGGATGGCCACGGCGGTCAGGTGCAGGTCCGCCTCGCGGTCGCCGTGGAAGTGGACGATCTCGCTGTGCGGGGTGCTGAGCGCCCGCCCGGTGCCGCAACTGGCCGGCCCCACCGTGAGGTCGGGCCAGGCGTCGAGCCGCTCCAGGGCGCGCTGGGCCAGAGTCATGCGCCCATCGTCGTCCCCTCACTCCGCCGCCACCAGAGGTTGACGGTTCTGTAACCGGGCCGTGAGGTCGGGCAGATGCGGCGTCCGCGACGAGGGGTGCCCGCGGCCCGCCCCGCCTGGACGGGTATCCCTGCGGGTGCGGACGGCGCAAAGAGTCCCGGCGACCGTCAGGGGCGCGTCGATGCCCGGTTCTCCCGGCTCGGGGAGTGTCCGGCGTCGGCCGTACGGAAGGCGGGCGCGGCCCGAGGTCGCCGGCGGGTACGCGCCCCGGCCCGGAGAGGTGCGGGTGTCCGGTCCGGGGTGGCCGGGCCCCTGCCGTCCCCGTCGGCCTCGACGCGTCCTGGGTTCTTCCGGGCGGCCTTGAGGGCGGTCGGCCGCCCGCCTGCCGTTCTTAACGGAAGCTTGACGCCTCCAGGCCCGCGATCCGTGGGCCCTCGCGTCACTCTCTGCTTACGCTGGTGCGGCCGTCCGCGTGAGGGCGATTCCCGCGCCAAGTCGCACATCAGGCGCAAGCCGCACATCAGGAGAGCACGTCCATGGCCGCGACCACCGAACAACCACCTGCGAGTCGATTGCGGGAGTGGATGCTGCAGGGGCTGTCCGACATGGGCAAGGGCGGTGTGCAGGGTCCGCACGCCCAGCCCGAGTCCCCGCACAAGGGCCAGCGCTGGTGGCGGGTGATGTGCCTGACCGGTGTCGACTACTTCTCCACCCTCGGCTACCAGCCCGGTATCGCCGCCCTCGCCGCCGGACTGCTCTCCCCCGTCGCCACCGTCGTCCTCGTCGCCGTCACCCTGGCCGGCGCCCTGCCCGTCTACCGCCGCGTCGCCGAGGAGAGCCCGCACGGCGAAGGCTCCATCGCCATGCTGGAACGCCTGCTCTCCTTCTGGCAGGGCAAGCTGTTCGTCCTCACCCTGCTCGGCTTCGCCGCCACCGACTTCCTGATCACCATCACCCTTTCCGCCGCCGACGCGTCCACCCACCTGGTGGAGAACCCGCATCTGACGGGTCTGCTGCACGGCAAGGAGATGCTGATCACCCTGTTCCTGGTGGCGCTGCTGGGCGCGGTGTTCCTCAAGGGCTTCCTGGAGGCGATCGGCGTCGCGGTCGCCCTGGTGGTGACGTATCTGGGCCTGAACGCCGTCGTGGTGGCCGTGGGCCTGTGGCACGTGCTCACCGCCGGGCATGTGGTCACCGACTGGAGCAACGCCCTGACCGCGCAGCACGGCAACGTCCTCGCCATGATCGGCGTGTCGTTGATCGTCTTCCCGAAGCTGGCGCTCGGCCTGTCCGGCTTCGAGACCGGCGTGGCCGTCATGCCGCACGTCCAGGGCGACCCCGGCGACACCGAGGAGAAGCCCACCGGCCGGATTCGCGACACCAAGAAGCTGCTCACGGCCGCGGCCCTGATCATGAGCGTCTTCCTGATCGCCACCAGCTTCATCACCACGGTGCTCATCCCGGCGAAGGAGTTCCAGCCCGGCGGCAAGGCCAACGGCCGGGCGCTGGCGTATCTCGCGCACCAGTACCTGGGCGGCGGTTTCGGCACCCTCTACGACGTCTCGACGATCGCGATCCTGTGGTTCGCGGGCGCCTCCGCCATGGCCGGGCTGCTCAACCTGATGCCCCGCTACCTGCCCCGTTACGGCATGGCCCCGCACTGGGCCCGTGCGGTGCGCCCCA
Source organism: Streptomyces sp. NPDC028331 (assembly GCF_055565775.1). NCBI lineage: Bacteria > Bacillati > Actinomycetota > Actinomycetes > Kitasatosporales > Streptomycetaceae > Streptomyces > Streptomyces sp. NPDC028331. The sequence continues at coordinate 149,708 of NZ_JBVHTR010000012.1, forward strand.
TGGTCATCGTCTTCACGCTGATCGCCTTCCTGGTCACCTGGATCTTCGACGCCGACGTCGACGCCCAGGGCGGCGCCTACGCCACCGGCGTCCTGGTGCTGATGTCGTCGGCGGCCATCGCGGTGACCATCGCCGCGCGCAAGGCCCGCCAGCGGGGCTGGACCATCGGTTTCGCGGTCGTCTCGGCGGTCCTGCTCTACGTCACCGTCGTCAACGTCATCGAGCGGCCGGACGGTGTGAAGATCGGCGCCTGCTTCATCGCCGGGATCATCCTCGTCTCGCTGCTGTCGCGGCTCGCTCGTGCCTTCGAGCTCCGGGTGACCAGCGTGACGCTCGACGCCATGGCGGAACGTTTCGTCAGGGATATCGCGAGCCGCCGTATCCGCTTCATCGCCAATGAGCCGGACCGGCGCGACGTCGCGGAGTACCGCGAGAAGATCGAGCAGATCCGGGCGGACAACGACGTGACGGCCCAGGAGGACTTCGTCTTCGTGGAGGTGACGGTCGGCGACCCCTCGGAGTTCGAGGCGGGACTGAACGTGCGCGGCGAGGTGCTGCACGGCCGCTACCGGGTCCTGACGCTGGAGTCGTCCTCGATCCCCAACGCCCTGGCGGCCCTGCTGCTGCATGTGCGTGACCGGACCGGCTGCATCCCGCACATCTACTTCGAGTGGACCGAGGGCGGCCCGTTCGCCAACTTCCTGCGCTTCTTCCTCTTCGGCCAGGGCGAGGTGGCACCGGTCACCCGCGAGGTCCTGCGCGAAGCGGAACCGGACCGCGCGCGCCGGCCACGCGTGCACGTCGGCTGAGCGGGATGCGCGGCCGTCAGGCCGAGGGCCGGGGCCGCCAGAGCGCGCGCCGCCGGGGGCGCACCGTGACCTGGCTGTACCTGATGTGGCCGACGAGTTCGACGCGCAGGGCCACGGGAGCTTCGCCGCCCGACCGGCGCACCCTGATCTTGGCGTAGCTCTCCGTGAGCGCGTCGGCGTCCACCACGATGCCGGGCCGGGTCCTCAGGGTCAGGGCCGCACCGCGCAGGTCCAGCTCGATGCGCAGGGTGTCGTGAGTGATCACGGCCTCGGCGAGGTCGAGCGTCACCTCGCCCCAGGACGAGCGGATCTCCATTCGCCGGGGAACGATCCAGGGTCCCTCGCGCCGGGTGGAACTGCCCTGCTGGTCGATCCGTACGACGTCCTTCACCTCGGGCAGCGTCCGCCCCATGGCCTCCGCCCCGGCCGGCAGGTCCGCCGTGAGGACGGCCAGTTCCCCCATGGTGCGGGCGCAGAGCGCGGCTTCCAGGCGGTCGTCCAGCTCCTCCGCGGTGAGCCGGCCGTCCCCCGCGGCGATGCGCAGCACGTCGACGACCTGCTCGCGGTCCGCGTGCGAGGCCCGCAGCAGCGCCGGCGCCACGCCCGCGTCCAGAAGCTCAGCGTGTGCGAGTTCCGCGTGCGCGAGTTCTCCCGGCATTTCCTTCACCCCGATCCAGTCGAAGACCCAGGACTCACGTTATATCGCGTCATACCTCGGTGCCAAGCCCGATGCGGGGACAGGGGTCGCGGGCCACGGCCGCATCCGCTCCACCGCGCGGCATGAGGCCGATCGGGTGACGATGGACGTGTACTGACGTGACCACGCCCCAGAAGGAGGCAGGCGTCATGACATCTCCTTCCGATGCCCCGGGACCCGTTCCCTCACGCGGCACCGAACCTCGAACGCAACACACACCGCAAACGCAAGAGGGCCCCCTGGCCGAAGGCATGGCTGCCCTGGCGAACATGGGCTGGCAGCTCCTCCTCACCATGGGCCTCGCCACCATCGCCCTGGGCGTCATCGCCTTGGTCTGGCCGGGCGCGACCCTGCGCGTCATCGGCGTGCTCTTCGGCGTCTACCTGCTGGTCACCGGTGTCTTCCAGCTCGCCGCCGCCTTCGGCAGTCACGTGGCCCGGCACCTTCGCGTACTGCACTTCGTCACGGGCGCGGGCTCCATCCTGCTGGGGCTGATCTCCTTCCGGGGCCCCCTGGAGTCGATCCTGCTGCTCGCCCTGTGGATCGGCTTCAGCTGGCTGCTGCGCGGCACCACGGAGACGGCCGCCGCGGCCTCCGCCCAGGACATGCCGGCCCGCGGCTGGCACGTGGCCTTCGGCATCATCGGTTCCCTGGCGGGCATCGTGATGATCATCATGCCGTTCGCCTCGATCGCGACACTCACCCTGGTCGTGGGCGTCATGGCCATCGTCCTGGGCCTCACCGAGGCGATCCGCGCCATCAGGACACGCGTCGAGATCGGCCAGCTCGCTGCGGGCACGACCACCCAGCGGCGCCCCCTCTTCCACGCCCGTCCGCACGCCCAGCACTGACCGCCCGAGCCGGATCGACCGGGCGGCGGCGAGCGGCGCAGAAGGGCCGGTGCGCGGATCCGCTCGACGGAGAGGGGGCACCGAGCAGCGGCAGGGCCCGGGCCCGCGGCCCGGGCCCTGCCCATGACGCCGTGCGAGCGAGTCGGGCGGCGGGGCGGCCGACTCGCACGGTCCAGGGCATGAGCGAGCTCACAGGCCCAGGTCGCTCAGCCCGGGGTGGTCGTCGGGCCTGCGCCCCAGCGGCCAGTGGAACAGCCGCTCGGCCTCCTCGATGGGGAGGTCGTTGATGGACGCCAGACGCCGGCGCATCAGGCCGTCCTCGTCGAACTCCCAGTTCTCGTTGCCGTAGGAGCGGAACCAGTTGCCCGAGTCGTCGTGGCACTCGTACGCGAACCGCACCGCGATGCGGTTGCCGTCGACGGCCCAGAGCTCCTTGATGAGCCGGTAGTCCAGCTCGCGGCGCCACTTGCGGGTGAGGAAGGCGACGATCTCGTCGCGTCCGGTGACGAACTCCGCTCGGTTGCGCCAGCGGGAGTCCACCGTGTACGCCAGTGCGACCTTCTCCGGGTCGCGGGTGTTCCAGGCGTCCTCCGCGAGCCGCACCTTTTCCGTGGCGGTGCCGTGGGTGAACGGCGGGAGGGGTGGGCGGGGTGGGTGCGTCATGTCGCCTCCGCGTAGGTATCGCCTCCGCGTGGGTGGAGAACGGCCGTTCCCCACCCGGGCGACCACGGTACGAGACCACTGGTCCCACCGCAGCCGTGGCGGTCCGGCGGCGCGCGGAACACCCCGCCCGACCGCCTCACACCAGGGGAATGGTCACCTCGTCCTCGATGGGCGGGTCCAGTTCCTCGCGCAGGTTGCCGGTCGCCGCGAAGCAGCGCAGCCGGATCTCCTCCGGGGCGACGTCCAGGCGCAGGAAGCTCTTGAAGAACGGCGGGCTGTAGGTGGCCGAACCCGGCGAGAAGAGCTGGGTGTAGATCTTCCGCACGGGCAGCCGGAACCGTGAGGTCCGGTCGGGGCGGCCTCCGGCGCCCAGCAGACCGGCGACCAGGCGGACGCGCCGGCTGATCCGGACGGGTGTGCCCGGGGCGCGGGTCGGGGGGATGCCGAGGCGCTCGGCGACGACGGCGGTCGCCTCGGCCTCGGTGAGGGTGAAGAAGCGGCGCAGTCGCAGCCGGCGTCCGTAGAGCCTGCTGTAGAAGGCCAGGGAGTCGCCGCGCAGCGGGTAGCAGCGGAAGTCCTGCTCCGTGACGTTCGCGACGGACACGCGCGGGATGGTGTGGGTGGCGTGCATGAAGGCGCCGCCGCCCCCGGAGACCACGTACTGGATCGTGCGGTCGTCCACCCGCACCGGGTAGCGCTGGTAGTTGTGGATGTCTCCGCCGATCGCCGCGACGTAGTGGTGGTCCGGGTCGCGGACGATGTCATCGACCGTGCCGCCGCCGTCGATGGGGCAGGGGTGGTGCTCGCCGTCCACGTACAGCGGCGAGCCGGTCACGAGGATCTTGGGGCGGGGGCCTCGGGAGACCTCCCGCAGCCAGCGGCCCTGTTCCGCGTCGAGGGTGCCGAGCAGGCCGGTGTCGATGCCGACGATGCGGACGGGCCCGGCGTCGATGGCCCAGTACGGGCCGGGCTGCACGGCCTGCTGGTCGGGTGCGGAGCGCAACGCGCGTGCCTCGGCGAGGAGCTGCGCGTTCTGCGCACCGGGCCTGTGCCACAGCAGGGAGCGCAGCCAGGCGCGGGTCGGTGGCCGCGGCGCGGGCCGGGGGGTGAGCGCAGAGGCGTCGCAGAAGACGCGCATGAACCCGTTCAGGTCCTCGTACCAGTCGTGGTTGCCGGGTATCGCGTAGATGGGTGCCCGGTAGTCCCGGTACGGGCGGAAGAACTTGGTCCCGTAGTCGGCGGTCGCGCCGACCGGGTAGATCACGTCGCTGGCTATGACGGCGAAGGCGGTGCCCTGACTCACCTTCAGAAAGCCGGGTACGACGGCGTATTGCGGCTCGTCCCCCTCGCCGGTGTCCCCGAGGAGCATGAAGGAGAAGCGGTCCGGGTCGTCGCGCCGGATCACCTTGTCCGCGGGTGCGCCCGCCGCTTCCCGCTGCGCCACCCAGCGGCTCCGGGTCCCACCGGTCGGGTCCCCGAACCAGGAGGCCAGCACGCCGTTGCGGGCCGCCCAGAGGGTTTTGGGGTTGAGCCAGGAGAGCTTCTCGACCTGACCCGGCATCAGGGCGCGGTAGCTGCCGCGCTCGACGGCGCCCCAGCCGGCGCCCTCGGCGGTATCGCGTGAGGATTCGGACACCGGTGCACCGTAGCAATGATCTACGGCGCACCGGAGCCGGGCCGGTAGGTCACAAGCGCGCGTACGGATCCGGATGCGCGGTCTCCACGGACTCGACGGCTCGCTGGGCGGCCAGGGCGAGGGTGCGGCGGTCCGGTGCGCCGCCCGGCGCCATCACCGGCATGACCCGGACCTCGGCGACCAGCCCGCGTGCCGTGAGGACCCGCCACACGGAGGTCAGCAGGGAGTCGCTGCCCACGAACGCGGGCGCGGTGCTGGCCGGGCCGCCGTCGTGCCGGTAGTGGAGCCGTACGGGCTGGACGGGCGCGCCCGCGTCCAGCGCCGCCTGGAACACGGCGCGCCGGAAGCGGCCCTGGGCCCGGCCGCACCAGGTGCTGCCCTCGGGGAAGACCACGACCGCCGAACCGCCGCGCAGACCCTCCGCGATCCTGGCGACAGTGTCCGGCAGCGCGCGCAGCCGGTCGCGGTCGATGAACAGGGCGCCGCTCAGCGCGGTCAGCGCCCCGGCCACCGGCCAGTGCCGGATGTCGGACTTGGCGAGCATCCGGCCGGGCCGGACGGCGGCGAGCAGCGGGATGTCCAGCCAGGAGATGTGGTTGGCGACCATCAGCAGACCGCCGTGCGGCGGGGCGGATCCGGTGATCCGTACGCGGACGCCCGTGGCGCGTACGACCGTACGGCTCCAGGTCCTGACGATCCGCTCGCGCGGTGCGACGGGGAGTCTGCGGACGACCGGGAAGAGGGCGAACCCGGCGACCAGCAGCGTCAGCACCGTCACGAACCGCAGCACGGCGAGCGGTACGGCGGCCGCCGACGCCACGGCGTCCACGCAGGAGTGCGGCGTGCACGGGGCGCTGGGCTGCCAGGGGCTCGCCGGGGCGGAGGCCGGGTGCGGGGCGGCGGCGCGCCGCGGCGTGGGTACGGCGGCCGGGGCGGGGAGCGCCGCCGTGCTCACGCCCGGGCTCGCCAGGATCGGGGTGCCACGGCGCGGTCGCAGGGCCGGGCCGGGACGGGACACGTTCGTCGCTCCGGTCCGCGGCGTGTTCATCACGCCGGGACGAGCGAGAGGAAGTGCCGCAGATAGCGCGCGTTGACCCGGCGCATCGACAGCAGCACGTACAGGTCGGCGACCCCGAAGTCGGGGTCGTGCGCGGGCTCCCCGCAGACCCAGGCGCCCAGGCGGAGGTAGCCGCGCAGCAGCGGGGGCAGCTCGGTGTGCCCGTCCTGGGCCGGTGTCTCGGGGCGCCAGGGCAGCAGCGGCCGTACGCGGTACTCCTCGGGCGCCAGGTACTTGGTGCGCACCCGCTCCCAGGTGGCCGCGGCGAGGGCACCGCCGTCGGCGAGCGGCAGGGAGCAGCAGCCGGCCAGCCACTCGTGGCCGCCGTCCACCATGTAGCGGGCTATGCCGGCCCAGATCAGCCCGATGACCGTACCGTCGCGGTGGTCGGGGTGGACGCAGGAGCGGCCCACCTCGACGAGTCCGGAGCGGAGCTGCGCGAGCGGGCCGAGGTCGAACTCGCCCTCGGAGTACAGCCGCCCGGCGATCGCGGCCCGCTCGGGCGGAAGCAGCCGGTAGGTGCCCACGACCTGGCCGGTCACCGTGTCCCGCACGAGCAGGTGGTCGCAGTACGCGTCGAAGGCGTCGATGTCCAGTCCGGGCTGAGGGCTGGACAGTAGGGCGCCCATCTCCCCGGCGAAGACGTCGTGGCGCAGCCGCTGAGCGGCCCGCACGTCGGCCTCGTCACGGGCGAGAGTGACGGTGTAGCGGGTGGGAGCCAGCGGTGGTGGGGGGCTGGCGAGGGCGGAAACGCCGGTCATGGCTCTCTCCTGGTCACGGGCCGGTTCGGCGGTGCGGCGCGGACCGTGTCGGTGCGGTCCGCGCGCTCCTGTTCTTCCGATGCCGGTTGGCCTGCGCGTGACCTGTGCCAGGAGAGCGGATGTGGAGCTGTTGAACGGCGCGGGCCGGTGGCGCCGGGCGCGGGGCCCGGGGGGCTGGGGTGCCTGGCGGGACCGGGGATGAGCACCACACCCGGTCCCGCCCGTCCGCACCCTGCCGGCGAACGTCTCGTGCGAGGGCTACCGCCTGGCCGCCTTGCGGGTCGCCCTCAGCCACTCCCTGTTCATGTTCGTGATGGACGTCAGGGGGATGCCCTTGGGGCACGCGGTGGCGCACTCGCCGGTGAGGGTGCAGCCGCCGAAGCCCTCGTCGTCCATCTGCGCCACCATGTCGAGGACGCGCGTCTCGCGCTCGGGCGCGCCCTGCGGCAGGACGTTGAGGTGGTTGATCTTGGCCGAGGTGAACAGCATCGCCGCGCCGTTGGGGCAGGCGGCCACGCAGGCGCCGCAGCCGATGCACTCGGCGTGTTCGAAGGCGTAGTCGGCGTCCGCCTTCGGCACCGGGGTGGCGTGCGCCTCGGGCGCCGAGCCGGTCGGGGCGGTGATGTAGCCGCCCGCCTGGATGATCCGGTCGAAGGCCGAGCGGTCCACGACCAGGTCCTTCACCACGGGGAACGCGGCGGCCCGCCAGGGTTCGATGTCGATGGTGTCGCCGTCCCGGAAGGACCGCATGTGCAACTGGCAGGTGGTGGTGCGCTCGGGGCCGTGCGCGTCACCGTTGATGACCAGGCTGCACGCGCCGCAGATGCCCTCGCGGCAGTCGTGGTCGAAGGCGACGGGTTCCTCGCCGGAGAGGATGAGCTGTTCGTTGAGTACGTCCAGCATCTCCAGGAAGGACATGTCGGGCGAGATGCCGTCCACCTCGTAGGTGGACATGGCGCCGTCGGCGTCGGCGTTCTTCTGCCGCCAGACGCGCAGGGTGAGCTTCATGCGTAGCTCCGCTGGGTGGGGTGGACGTACTCGAAGACCAGGTCTTCCTTGTGGAGGGTCGGGGCCTGGCCCGTACCCGTGAACTCCCAGGCGGCGGCGTAGGAGAACTCGTCGTCCTTGCGGGCGGCCTCGCCGTCCGGGGTCTGGGACTCCTCGCGGAAGTGGCCGCCGCAGGACTCGCTGCGGTGCAGCGCGTCGAGGCACATCAGCTCGGCGAGCTCCAGGTAGTCGACGATGCGGTTGGCCTTCTCCAGCGACTGGTTGAGTTCCTCGCCGGTGCCGGGCACCTTGATCCGCCGCCAGAACTCCTCGCGGATCTGCGGGATGCGCTCCAGGGCCTTGCGCAGCCCGGAGTCGCTGCGGGCCATGCCGCAGAACTCCCACATCAGCTCGCCGAGTTCGCGGTGGAAGGAGTCCGGCGTGCGGTCCCCGTCGACGGACAGCAGCAGGTTCAGCCGGTCCTCCGTCTCGGCCAGGACCTCCTGGACGACCGGGTGGTCGGCGGTGACCGGATCCTGGTGCGGGTTGCGGGCCAGGTAGTCGTTGATGGTGGCCGGGAGGACGAAGTAGCCGTCGGCCAGGCCCTGCATCAGCGCGGAGGCGCCGAGGCGGTTGGCGCCGTGGTCGGAGAAGTTGGCCTCGCCGATCGCGAACAGGCCCGGGATCGTGGTCTGCAGGTCGTAGTCGACCCACAGGCCGCCCATCGTGTAGTGCACGGCGGGGTAGATCCGCATCGGCACCTCGTACGGGTTCTCCGCGGTGATCCGCTCGTACATCTCGAAGAGGTTGCCGTACTTCTCCTCGACCTTCTTGCGGCCCATCCGCCTGATGGCGTCCGCGAAGTCGAGGTAGACGCCCTGGCCGCCGGGGCCGACCCCGCGGCCCTCGTCGCAGACGTTCTTCGCGGCGCGGGAGGCGATGTCGCGGGGGACGAGGTTGCCGAAGGAGGGGTAGATGCGCTCTAGGTAGTAGTCGCGCTCGTCCTCGGGGATCTCGTTCGGCGGGCGGTTGTCGCCCTTCGCCCTGGGGACCCAGATCCGGCCGTCGTTGCGCAGCGACTCGCTCATCAGCGTCAGCTTGGACTGGTGGTCGCCGGTGCGCGGGATGCAGGTCGGGTGGATCTGGGTGAAGCAGGGGTTGGCGAAGTAGGCGCCGCGCCGGTGCGCCCGCCAGATGGCGGTCGCGTTGGAGTTCATGGCGTTGGTCGACAGGTAGAAGACGTTGCCGTAGCCGCCGGAGGCGAGGACGACGGCGTCCGCGAAGTACGTGTCGATCCTGCCGGTGATCAGGTCGCGGGCGACGATGCCGCGGGCCCGGCCGTCGATGACGATCAGGTCCAGCATCTCGGTGCGCGGGTGCATCTCCACGTTGCCGGCGGCGATCTGCCGGGACAGCGCCTGGTAGGCGCCGAGGAGGAGCTGCTGGCCGGTCTGGCCTCGGGCGTAGAAGGTGCGGGAGACCTGGACGCCGCCGAAGGAGCGGGTGTCGAGCAGGCCGCCGTACTCGCGGGCGAAGGGGACGCCCTGCGCGACGCACTGGTCGATGATCTCGACCGAGATCTGCGCGAGCCGGTGCACGTTGGACTCGCGGGCGCGGAAGTCGCCGCCCTTGACGGTGTCGTAGAACAGCCGGTGGATCGAGTCGCCGTCGTTACGGTAGTTCTTCGCCGCGTTGATGCCGCCTTGCGCGGCGATGGAGTGGGCGCGGCGCGGGGAGTCCTGGTAGCAGAACTGGACGACGTGGTAGCCCTGTTCGGCGAGGGTGGCGCCCGCGGAGCCGCCTGCGAGGCCGGTGCCGACGACGATGATCGTGTGCTTGCGGCGGTTGGCGGGGTTGACCAGCTTGGCCTCGAAGCGGCGCTTGTCCCAGCGCTCGTGGATGGGGCCGGAGGGGGCCTTGCCGTCGACGACCGGGCCGCCGGATGTGTAGTTCACGTAGTCGGTCATGTCAGCTCACCACTCCGGTCATGACACCCACGGGGACGGCGATGAAACCGGCCGTGAGCAGCAGCGCGAGGACGTTGGCGATGGTCTTCAGAGCGCGGTCGCGCCTCCGGCTGCCGACGCCGAGGGTCTGGGCGGCGCTCCAGAAGCCGTGCCGGATGTGCAGGCCGAGCGCCAGCATCGCGACGATGTAGATGACGTTGCTGTACCAGTGGGAGAAGTCGCCGACGACGTTCTGGTACGGGTGTCCGGGCTGGAAGCCGCCCGGGTGCACGGTGCCCGTGGTCAGGTCCAGGATGTGCCAGACGATGAACAGGCCGAGGATGATCCCGCCCCAGCGCATGGTGCGGGTGGCGTAGCTCGCCCGGGGCCTGGAGTGCACGTACTTGCTCGGGCGCGCGTTGATGTCACGGCGGCTGAGCTGGTAGGCGGAGACGGCGTGGGCGACGACGGCCAGGATCAGGACGATCCGGATGAGCCAGAGCGTCCACTCGTAGTGCATGAAGGGCTCGCCGACGGTGCGCAGCCAGTGGGCGTAGTGGTTGAACTCGCCCGCCCCGAAGTAGATCTTCAGGTTTCCGATCATGTGGGCGACCAGGTACAGCAGCATGATCAGCCCGCTGACCGCCATCACGGTCTTCTTGCCGACGGTGGAGTCCCACACGGTGCGTGCCATGGACGGCCGTCGGTCCGTCCGCGTTGCCAGTGCCATGGCACAGCACGCTAGGGCCGAAGGTCCCGATCGGTCCAAGACATGGTCCGGCTCGTTTCGATAGGCAGACCCTATGATGGAGGGGTGCAGTTCCACCAGCTCCAGTACTTCGTGGCGGTCGCCGAGACCCGGCACTTCACCCGGGCAGCCGAGACGGTCCATGTCGCCCAGCCCTCGCTGTCGCAGCAGATCAGGGCGCTGGAGCGGGAGCTGGGGGCGGATCTGTTCCTGCGGGCGCGCGGCAACATCACGCTCACCGACGCCGGGGAGGCACTGCTGCCGCTGGCCCGCCGGATCCTGGCCGACGCGGACACGGCCCGGCACGAGGTGCAGGAGCTGGTGCAACTGCGCAGCGGCCGGATCCGCCTGGGCGCCACCCCGAGCCTGTGCACCGGCCTGCTGCCTGATGTGCTGCGCGCCTTCCACGACCGCTATCCCGGCATCCGGCTGCTGATCGAGGAGGGCGGCTCCCACGACCTCGTACGGGAACTGGCGCGCGGCGCCCTGGACCTCGCGCTGGTCGTGCTGCCGCTGCCCACCCCCTCCCCCGCCCTGACGACGGTGGAGCTGCTGCGCGAGGACCTGGTCGTGGTGTCGTCGCCGGACGCGCCACGGCCCGGCGGCGGGCGCCGTACGGTGCGGATCGCGGACCTGGAAGGCGAGCGGCTGGTGATGTTCCGCCACGGCTACGACCTCAGGGAACTGACCGTGGCCGCGTGTCGCGCCGAGGGGTTCGAACCGGACTTCGCCGTGGAGGGCGGCGAGATGGACGCGGTGCTGGGTTTCGTGCGGGCGGGGCTGGGCGTCGCCGTGGTCCCGCGGATGGTCGCGACCCGTTCCGGGCGCGGGCTGCGGGTGACCCCGCTGGCCCGGCCCGGACTGTACCGGACGATCGCCCTGGCCCACCGCAGCGATGTGGCTCCGCCGCGGGCCGCGAGTGAGTTGCAGCGGATGTTGCTGGAGCGGTGAGGTTGTGGCCCATCACGGTTCTTGTTGCCTGCCCCCCGATCCGCGGTCTCCAGCGAGCTGCCGGGCGGGCTCCGGCCCCTGCCGCGAGTCGCCCCTGTGAGGTGCACACGTCACCGTATGCAGTGATTCGGTAACACAGCCGACACGGGGACGCTCCCCGGGCCATGATGCGGCGCATGCATATGAGGGGACGAGGCGCACGTCGCGCCGTCGGGGTCATCGGCACTCTGGTGTCCGTGGCCTCTCTGGCCTGGACTGTGGACGCCCTGTGGCGCGGGGACCTGTCCTTCGGGGACACCGCCGGGGTGCTGTCCGTGCTGCCCAGCGTGGTGGGCGCGGTGCTCGCGGTGTGGGGCCTGTGGCCCGCCCAACCGGACGGCGAGTTGGCGGCCAAGCTGGCCAACGAGGTGCTGAAGGCCGAGACAGCGCAGTTCAAGCAGTTGCTCGGCGGTGACAGGCAGGCGCTGAACGGTCCTATCAACCTGGCCTTCAGCCTGGTCGACACCCATGGTGTGGAAGGTGCGGCGGACGAGGGGACGCTGAAGGCTGTCGCGGACTACTACTCGTCCCTGCGGCCTCGGCGGCTGGTCATCACAGGAGCGCCCGCCCGCGAGGGAAGACGCGGAAGAGGCAACGGGCCGACGGACGCCGGTGCAGGCAAGACCGTGCTGGCCATCAAGCTGATGCTCGATCTGGCGCGAGACAGGGGCGAGAAGGAACCGGTCCCGGTCCGCCTTGCCGCCGGAGCCTGGCCGGGGACACCTCTGCGCGACTGGTTGCGCGCCCATCTGGTCAGCACCTACCGCCTCACCTCGAACGAGGCCCGTCGTCTGGTCGACGGCAACCTGGTTCTTCCGGTCATCGACGGACTGGACGAGATGGACACCGGCGCCGCCACGACCCGGGCCGCCCAGCTCCTCGAGGCTCTCGAACGGCACGAAAGGGCGGGACAGAAGGCCCACGTGGTGGTGACCTGCCGCCACGACACCTACGATGCACTGCTGAGCATGGGGAAAGCGCTGCAGATGTCGGCGCGCGTACAGATCGAACCGGTGACCCCGGACCAGATACTCGACTACCTTCGTCTGCGGGTGGGGTCCTCGCCGGTGAGCCTGGCCCGCTGGCAACCCGTCCTCGACGACATCACCCCACCGCCGGGGCAGCCGCAGGCACGGTCGGTGCTGGCGGGCAAACTCGGCAGTCCCTGGAGACTGACCCTGGCCGCAGTGGTGTACGAGGAGCCGGCTGAACAAGGGGGCTTCCTGCGCGACCCGGCCGACCTCGTGAACCTGGCCCGCCGCGGAGACCTCTACCGCCACCTGCTGGACCGGTACGTCAAAGCCGCGGTGAACGCCAGTCGGTACGACGACTACGAGTCCGACGACGGCTCATCCGGCCATTCGGCCTTCCGCCGACGCGGCAAGCGGCTGGATCCGGAAAAGACGTGGCGCTACCTGGCGGCTCTCGCCCGTTGCCTCAACGTCTGCGCATCTCCAGAGCCGGTTCAGGTGGCGGGACGGCGGCTGTCCGGCACCGACATCGTCCTGCACGAGCTCTGGCCCCTGGGCGCACCCGTCCGGGTGTTGACGGTCAACGCCGTCATGGTCCTCTCGCTCTTGCAGCCGGGTTGGCTCACGATCATGTGGGAGGGCGACCTGGCACACCACACCCGGACCGCCCTCGCCGTTGTCTCCGTGCTCAGCATTGCCGCAGTGACCAGAGCCGCGTTCTTCTTCTGGCCGCAGCCTCGAAGAGTCGAACTCCGGCGGCTGCGGCACAGAACGCTCTGGCCTGCTTACGTTCTGGCCCTCGTTGTGGGAATCACGGTGGGATACGCTGTCCGGCACGCGGTGGGCGGTCCTTGGGCCGTCGCGCTGGGATTCCTCAACGTCGCCTTCATCCTTGTCGCGTGTGCAACCGTCTTCGGGGGCGCGCCCCACCGAGCGCCCACACTGCCCCATATGCCGTTGCGCGATGACGCGGTGGCCTTCGCTCTGACAGGGTGCGCTTGCAGCCTCGTGGAGGGACTGTCGAGCGGTGTGGCATGGGGAACGCACGGCGGCCTCGCTGTCGGACTGTGGGTCGGGGCATCCGAAGGGCTCTCGCTGTCCATCGGCTTCGCGCTTTTCGGCGGCCCCGGAGCAGCGGCGCTGCGCTATGCCGCTTTCGTCCTCTCCACGCGCGGAGTCCTGCCATGGAGGCCGGCCGCCTTCCTCGCGCAGTGCCACCGACTGGGCCTGCTGCGCACGGCGGGCATCGCGTATCAGTTCCGCCAACGAGAGCTCCAGGACCACCTCGCCACCCGCCCGGCACCACCGCCCGGCATCTACTGAGGCACCGCCAGAGCTCCGATCACCGCCCTGCTCATGGCTCGTGAAGGACACGGGGACCTACCGCGGCGTCACCGTCAGGTAGCCGGTCTTCCTCACGCGGCCGTGGTGGGCAACGACCGTCACCGGGTAGCGGCCCGGCGCGAGGTCGCCGCGCACGGTGGCGGTGCCGAGGTAGCGCGGGTCGTCACCGTCGGCGGCCTTGCTGTCGTCGGGCCTGAGGTGGAGGACGCGGGTGAACGCCGGGGAGGTCGCGGTCAGCCTCGACTCTTCGCCGGGGTCCGGATCCGTGTCGTGCCACATGACCGCGGCCTGTCCTCCGGCGGCGACCTTGAAGTCCCGCCCGTGAGGGCTGTCGGCGTAGCCGATGCGCGGGTCGTAGAGGTCAGGACCGTACGCCTTGCCGAAGTAGTCGCGGTCGCCGGGACGCGACGCACGGACCGTCAGATGCTTCTCGGCGATGCGGCGGCCGTGCGGACCGTACAGCTCGACGGTGTACCTGCCGTCCGCCAGGGCGGGTTTGAGTTCCGGCCGGGCGGTGAACTCCCGGGGGTTGTAGAAGTCGGACTGCTCGCTGTGCACGAGGGGCACCGGCCGGGACAGAGCTGCGGACCGTACGGTGAAGTCGGTGCCCCGTTCACCGGGGTACAGGTCGTCGAAGACCAGCCACACCGGCTCCCCGGGCCGGACCACGTCCGACCCCGCCGTCAGGGTGAAGGACGGGCGTTGGGACGCCACCACGTGGATCCTCTCGCGGGCGACGACGCGGCCCGCGACGGCGACCGAGAGGGGGTACCAGCCGGGCTTGTCCGTCATCGCCAGGGCCGGCGTACCCCCGTAGGAGCCGTCCTGCCATCGCAGCCGTACGGGCCCGCTGAACGCCGGCGACTGCGCGGTCACCGCGTTCTGCCCCTGGGCGCTTCCGACGTCGTCGAGCCGTATGTCGACCAGTTGCCCGGGGCGGGCGTCGAGATTGCCGTTCACGGTCAACGTCGGTTTGCGGGGCGTGGTAGAAGGCGCGCTCGCCGTCCGGTGCGCGGATGCTCCCGGGCTGTGCCCCGTTGCGGGAGTGCTCGCCGCATGGGTGCACCCGCACAGCACAAGACCGGCCGCGGTGACCCCCACCAGCCTGGACCAGTTCATCGTCTCCCCCAGTCGTCGGTCACGGGCTGAGACGGCGATACGGCCGCGTTGGTTGTCTGCGCACGCGTGAGACACGGCAGGACGGGCGAGCGGGCCGAAGGGTGCGGCCCGTACGGCCGTGAGGGCTCAGCCCGTCGCGTCCACCAGGGCCAGTTCGTGCAGCCGCTCCGGTGGGCCGGGGCGGGCGTAGTACCAGCCCTGGGCCGTGTCGCAGCCCATCATCCGCAGCTGTTCGGCCTGGGCGCCGGTCTCCACGCCCTCCACCGTGACCGCGAGGTCGAGGCTGTGGGCCAGGGAGACGATCCCCTCGACGATCTTCAGATCGACCGGGTCCGCCGGGTACTGCTGCATGCTCTGGGTGAAGGAACGGTCCAGCTTGAGGATTCGCACCGGCAGCCGGCGCAGGTTGGCGAGGTTCGAGTAGCCGGTGCCGAAGTCGTCCAGGGCGATGTCCACCCCCATCTCGGCCAGCCGGCGCAGGGGTTTGAGCAGGTCGTCGTCCGCCCCGATGAGCGCCGACTCCGTGACCTCCAGGCAGAGCGCGTCCGGTTCCAGCCCGGCCCGCTCCAGGATGTCGACGGTGTCGGAGACCAGACCCGGGTGGGAGAGCTGGCACGGGGAGAGGTTGACGTTGATGCGCAGCGGTCCGGGCCGGTCCTGCTTCTCCTGCCAGGCGCGGGCCTGCCGTACGGCCTCCTCGAGGACCCAGCGGCCCAGCGGCACGATCAGCCCGGTGTGCTCGGCGAGGGGGATGAAGCGGTCGGGGCCGAGCACGCCGTGCTGCGGGTGCAGCCAGCGCACCAGCGCCTCGGCTCCGTGCACCTTGCCGTCGCCGAGGTGCACCAGCGGCTGGTACTCGATGAAGAACTCGCCCCGGTCCAGGGCCGTGGGCAGCGCCGTGGTCAGGCCGTGCCGGGTGATGGTGCGCGCGTCGGCCTCGGGGTCGGCGAGCTCGTACCGGTTGCCGCCCGCGGACTTCGCGCGGTACATGGTGATGTCCGCGCTGCGCAGCACCTCCGCCGGGCCCCGCTCCCCGACCGGGCCCTCGACGATGCCGATGCTGCCCCGCACGGTCAGCTCCCGCCCGTCGATCCTGATCGGGGTGACCAGCGCGTTCATGATGCGCCCGGCGAGCTCGTCGACCCCTCGCTCGGTATCCGGCCCGGTGGTCAGCGCCACGAACTCGTCGCCGCCCAGGCGCGCGACCATCTCGCCGGGGCCGGTCGCGCAGGCCTGCAGCCGGTCGGCGACCTCCACGAGCAGCCGGTCGCCGGCCGCGTGCCCGAGGCTGTCGTTGATGGTCTTGAAGCCGTCCAGGTCCAGGTAGCACAGGCCGAACCGGCGGCCCTCGCCCGACGCCAGGGTCTTCTCCAGACGCTCGAAGAACAGGGTCCGGTTGGGCAGTCCGGTGAGCGCGTCGTGCGTGGCCTCATACCGCAGCCGGAGGTTCAACAGCCGCCGCTCGGTGGTGTCCTCCATGAGCGCGAGCTGGTACTGCGGGTTGTCGTCGGCGTCCCGCAGCAGGGACACGGTGAGGTTGGTCCACAGGACCGTTCCGTCAGGCCGGTAGAAGGCCTTCTCCACGTGGTAGTGGTCCCGCTCGCCGCGCACCAGTTCGTCGTACAGGCGCCAGACCTGGGGTGCGTCGTCGGGATGGGTCCACTCGGCGACGTTGCGGCCGCGCACCATCTGCTCGGATCCGCCGAACATGCGCAGCAGCGCGCCGTTGACCTGGAGCACGTTGCCGTCGAGGTCGGCGATGCCGATGCCGATGGCGGCGCCCTCGAAGACCGCGCGGAATCGGGCCTCGCTGGAGTGCAGGGCCTCGGCCACTTCGCCCTGGGCCGTGAGGGCGGCCTGTGCGATGGACTCCTGTTCGGCCAGCGTCCGTTCCTTGAGCGCCGCCGCGAACCCGGCGGCCATCGCGTGCTGCAGCCGCGAGCAGCGGGTGCGCTGCGCCTCCTGGACCTCCGCGGAGGCGTCCGGATCGCCGCAGTAGAGCACGAGGTAGGCGTCGACGCAGTCCAGGGTGCGGCTGAGCGCCTCCGGGTCGGTGCAGTGCGCGTCGATGAGCGCCGCGCCGATCCCCTTGGCCGCGGCCGCGTCGAACACCCTGGCCCGCAGTCCCTCGCTCAGCCGCCGGGCCAGCGGCAGCAGCCGCTCCTCGAACTCCGGCCGGGTCAGCGACGTGGAGGTCACCGGGTAGACGGCCCGGCTCCAGATCGTCGCGAACCTGCGCAGTCTGTCCTCCGGTCCACCCGGTCCACCCGGTCCCGCGGTCACGCCGAGCGCCCCACGCCGGCGAACCCCGCGAACGCATAGGGGTCCTCGTCCTCGGGTGCCGTGTCGGGCCGCCACTTCGGCATCGGCACCAGCCCGGGTTCCACCATGTCGTACCCCTCGAAGAACCGCGCGATCTCGTCGCGCGAGCGCATGATCAGCGGATTGCGGATGTCGTGGTACACGTCGACCGCGCCGTCGGCCCGCTCCTTCGGCAGCGGGATCCCCTCGTAGGAGGCGTGCGTGAGGACGAGCAGGCTGCCCGGCGCGAGCGCGTCGCGCAGCTCGGCCACCGCACCGTACGGGTCGTCCGTGTCCTCCACGAAGTGCAGTATGGCAACGAGAAGGAGCGCGACTGGCCGGTTCCGGTCGATCAGTCGCTCCACCTGGGGGCTCGCGAGGATCTCGTGGGGCTTGCGGAGGTCGGCCACCACGATGTCCGCGTGGTCGTTGCCCTCGAGGACGGCCCGGCTGTGCGCGACCGCCACCGGGTCGTGGTCGACGTACACCACGTGCGCGCCCGGGTGCGCCTGTTGCGCCACCTCGTGGACGTTGCCGAAGGTCGGGATGCCGGAGCCGATGTCGAGGAACTGGGTGATGCCCTCCCCGACGGCGAAGCGCACGGCGCGGCGCATGAACGCCCGGTTCGCCTGCATGATCTTGGGAAGGCCCGGCAGGAACTCCATGGCCCTGCGCGCCGCTTCACGATCGACCTCGAAGTTGTGCGAGCCGCCCAGGTAGTAGTCGTACATACGGGCGACGCTCGGCACGGAGATGTCGATGCTCCGGGGGGCCCAGGCGGGACGCTCCATGCAGCTCTCCAAGGCGTTGGCGACGGTGTAGGCGATCCGGTGTTCGAGCTGAGGCTACTGATCGTCCGCCAACAGAGCGAGTAAAAACGGAAATTGACCGTCCGTTCCCGGTCACCACGTGGTCTTTTCATGGAGGATCCGGGACGCACGCCGCCGCGCACGGCAAAAGGTCCGCCCCCTCCGTGCGGTGCGGAGGGGGTAGACCCGGTCGTGCGCCTGTGTCCCGTTCGTCCGGCTTGTGTGTCCACTCCCTTCCGCGTTCCGTCGCTGACTGGGTGAGGCGGTCGATCAACCCTGGGGAGGTCTGATCGTTACTTCGGCGCGCCGACCGGCTTTCCGTCGGGCGAGACGGCGTACCAGGTGCCGCCCACGCCCTGACCGTTGGTGTCTCCGGGGGCCTTGTCGCCGGAGAAGGTGTAGATGGGCCAGCAGTTGACGGTCATCTGCTTGGCGCCGTCGGGGCGGGTGAAGCCCATGAGGCCCTTCTTCTGGACGCCCTTGGTGTCGTCGGCCGAGACGGGAGCGACGACGGGCCACTTCTCCAGGCAGGGGCCCGTGCAGTTCGACACCGGCTCGGGCCAGGCCTTGTCCTTCAGGAAGCGGTAGACCGTCATGCCGTTCTTGTCGACGACGATCGGGCCGAGCTTGGGGTCGTTGCGCACCGACAGGCCGGGCAGCGCGGCGCCGGCCTTCTTGCCGGTGGGCGCGGTCGCGAACCAGGTGCCCTTGACGCCCTGGCCGTTGACGTCACCGGCCTTGGTGTCCTTGGCGTAGCGGTACATCGGCCAGCCGGCGATGGTGAGCTGCTTGGTGCCGTCGGAGCGGGTGACCTCGCCCAGCAGGGAGGTGTCGATACCGGAGGCGACGGTGGCACCTTCGGCGGGGACCGGCGGCCAGGTCTTCGCGCAGTCGCCGTCGCAGGAGGACTTCGGCGGCTCGGCCGTGTCCTGGTCGAAGCGGTAGAGGGTGAAGCCGGCGCCGTCCGTGACGATCTTGCCCAGCTTGGCGTTGTCCACGACGGCGAGCTGACCCGCTGACTGCCCGCCCGCGGAGGCGGAGGCGCTCGGCGCGGCGGTGGAGTCGGCGCCGTAGCCGTTTCCGGGGAGGGAGGGGCTGGAACCGAGGCCGCCCGGCAGAGCGGTGGCCCCCACGTTCTGACTGCCCGCCGACTGGGTGCCGCTCTGCGAACCGCACGCCGTCGTGAGCGCCAGCACGGCGGCAGCGGTCGCCACGAGGGAGGCGCTCCGCCAGGATGTGTTCATTCTCAACTCCCGCTGTCAGCTTCGGTGTTGCAGCGTCCTCTGTGCGCCGCTGTATGGCCATGGGTACGGGCGGGAGTACCCGGTGTGTTCAATCGGTCCGGGAATTTCTTTCCGGAGTCTGTGACGCGTTTCCGGCCACCGGCTCGGCCGGCCCCGGCACCCCTCGCACGGATGTACCCAACTCCGCACAGGACGGGCGTGCTTGCGTGAAACGCCACGAACACGGATCTCCCACCTTCGAGGCAATTGGCACGGGCTGGGGCGTGCGAGGGCGCGACGAAGCCGATGATCTCCGTCGTGCAACGACCCGAACGGCCCCGAAGGGCCCTGGTCACGCGGGGGTTGACCCTGGTGACGCTGGCGTGGTTCCTCGTGGGCGCTCCCGCCGGGGCGGCGTCGGCCGACGCGTGCGCGTACGCCTCGACCGGCCCGGGCGGCACGGAGGCGGTGGCGGTCGCGGGCGGCCGGCTCTGGCCCACACCGCCGTGCTCCCCACCGAGTCCGAGCCCCACGCCGACCCCCACCCCCGCACCGACCCCGACCCCGACTCCGACACCCAAACCGCCGCCCGAGCCCCCGCCACCCCCACCGCCGCGCCCCGCACCGAAGCCCGTGCCGCCGCCTCCGCCGCCGCGTGTCCTGCCACCGGCCCCCCGGCCGGTCCCGAGGCCCGCCCCCGTCCGCGTCCCCTCCCCCGCGCCGACGCCGTCCCCGACGCCCCCGCCCAGGCCGAGCTCGCATCCCACACCGTCACCGGTGCGCTATCCGGCGTACCACCCCCTGTCCCACCCGCGGCCGCTCCACGACGGGCCGTCGCCGCTCACGTTCACCCTGCTCATCGTCGCGCCCGCGGTGTTCGCCATCGCCGCGCTGCGCCCGCGCTGATCCCTGGAGGCCCCTGTTGTCGGAATGGCTTGTTCTCATCCTCGCGATGGCGGCCGCGTGCGCCGTCGTGGTCGTGGTGACCCTCGTACGCGCCCGGAGGGCCGCCGCGGACGAGGACCCGTCCGAGACCCCGGACGTGATCGAGTACATGACGATGTGGATCGGCGTGGTGTACGCCATCGTGCTGGGCCTGGCCATCGCCGGGGTGTGGGAGGCGCGCAGTGCCGCCCAGGACCACGTGCGGGCCGAGGCCCAGGCGCTGCACGAGATCTCGGAGCGCGTCCGCGTCTATCCGGCCGACGTCCGCGACCGCGTCCGCGCCGACGTCAACGCGTACGTCGGCCAGGTCGTCACCACCGAGTGGAAGGCCATGGCCGACCACGGTGAGATGACCGACCGCGGCCGGGAGCTGTTCGAGAAGATCCGTCAGGACGTCACCGACTACCGCCCGAAGACGGACTACGAGGCGCAGGCGTACCAGCCGCTCGTGGACCAGGTGACGGCGGCCGACGCGGCACGCAACGCGCGCGCCGACGCGACCGGCTCGACCATGCCGCCGGTGGTGTGGTTCGGTCTGGTCACGGGAGCGGTGGTCACCATCGGGATGGTGTTCGCGCTGCAGATCCGGCGCACGGCCCGGGAACTCGTCCTGGCCGGACTGTTCTCGGCGCTGATCGCCTTCCTGCTCTTTCTGATCTGGGACTTCGACGCGCCCTACAGCCGGGGCGTCTCGGCCTCCGCCGAGCCGTTCCTCGCGCTGTTCCCGCAGCTGCACGGGTGACGGGTCCCACGGGTCCTCAGGGGGGCGGGCGCCGCACGCGTCCGTCCCCCATTCGCCCGCCTCCCCTCCCCTGAGCGGCAGACACGCTTACCCCGTCCGCACTACTGCTCTCGCGCTCGCACATCCCTTTTCTTAGCGTTTCAGGCAACGAGGTGCATTTCCGACGCAGGCGGAACAGGTCCGCAGCACGGCTCCTCTTAGACCTGGAGGCTCACCATGCGCGCGATTCGCGTCGCTTCGGCCGCAATGCTGGGCGTCAGCGCCCTGGCCCTCACGGCGTGTACGACGGCCGCCGCCAGTGGCGAGGACGCCGCCCACCGCTCGGGATTCTCCTACAACCTGGAACCGGACTCCGTGGCTCCCGGCGGGCGGATCAACCTGCCGGTCCGGGGGTGCAACGGCGACGCCAAGGTCTTCTCGGGCGCCTTCGACGACGACGTCACCATTCCCCGGGGCCGGAACTCGGCCACGGTCACGGTCGGCCGGAACGCCCTGCCGGGCACCACGTTCGACGTGATGTTCCAGTGCGGCCACCAGTCCGGCCACCGGCTGCTCGTCATGGCGGCCGGGCGGAACGACCGCGACGAGGACTCGCGCCGCGGGGAGGGGCGCGGTGAGGAAGACCGGCCACGGCACGGCGTGCATGCGGGTGAGGGCGGCAGCATCGGCGGCTTCGACCTGGAGAAGACCGCCGTGGGTGCGGCGCTCGTCCTGGGTTCGGTCGGCACGGCCTGGTATCTGACGCTCCGCCGTCGCCGCGGCAGCGCCTCCTGACGGTCACAGCGTGCGCGGCGCGGCGGGACGGCGGCGCCGGGAGGTGATGGCGAATGTCTGCATCCGGGCCGGCCGAAGGAGAGGGGCATCAGCGCAAGCGCGCCCCCTGGGGCGTGATCGCCCTTGTGCTGCTGACGGGCCTCGCCCTGGTGCGGAACGGTTCGGGCGAGTCCCAGACGGGTCCGCCCCAGCCCGCGACGGCGGCGGCCCCCGACTCCCGCTCGGGCTCCGGCACGGCCTCCGGCTCAACCGCCGGCCTGCCGAACCCGCCCGATCCGCTGCCGTACTCCGCGGTGCAGCGCGTCCGCATCCCGGCGCTGCGTGTCGACGCCCCCGTCATACCGGTCGGCCTGGACACGTCCGGCTGGGTGGCCGCGCCGCCGCCGGACGATCCGAACCTGGCGGGCTGGTTCACCGGCGCGGTCTCACCCGGCGAGAAGGGCACGGCCGTGATCGTGGGCCACGTCGACAACCACGAGGGGCCGGCCGTCTTCTACGGGCTCGGCGCGCTGGGGAAGGGCCATCAGATCGAGGTCCGCCGCCAGGACGGAAGGACGGCCGTGTTCGAGATCTACGGCAACGAGGTCTTCGACAAGGCGCACTTCCCCGGCGACCGCGTCTACGGGAACACAGGGGCCCCGGAGCTGCGGGTCATCACCTGCGGCGGAGCGTTCATCGACGGGAACTACGCGGGGAACGTGGTGGTGTTCGCCCGGCTGGTCGCGGTCCGCTGAGCGGGGCCGGTGCGTGGGCCCGGCGGCCTCCTCGGGCCGGGCGCCGCCCGGGCACGGTGAGGTGTCAGCCGGCCTCCAGCGGGAACGGCGGATGGACGCGCAGGGCCGCCACGGTCTGCGGTCCTGGACGCACTCCCAGGTGCGGACCCTGCCCGCAGCGGCCCGGACCTGCGGATTCCGATAGCCTCACCGGTGTGACGGAACAGCACTCGCACCAGTTCGAGCGGGGCACCGACGGGCCCAAGGTCATCCTCGTCGGGGTGGACGGCTCCGACTCCTCCATGCGGGCCGCGGCCTACGCCGGCGGTCTCGCCAGGCGGCAGCACGCGCTGCTCGCCGTCGTGTACGTGCAGCCGGTGATGGCGGCCGGTGCGGCTCTCGGGGTGCCGGTGGCGGAGACGACCGACCGGATAGCGGAGGATCTGGTGGCACAGATCCGCGATGCGGCCGAGCGGCTGAGGGACGTGTTCGAGGTGCGCTGGGAGTTCCACACCTTCCGCGGTGATCCCTACAACGGCCTGGTCAAGGCGGCCGACGACCTCAAGGCGGACGCCGTCGTGGTGGGCGCCTCCGAGCAGGCCGGCCACCGCATCGTCGGCTCGGTGGCGGTCCGCCTGGTGAAGGCGGGCCGCTGGCCGGTGACGGTCGTACCGTAACGGCGCCGCCGTCTTCCCTCCCCGGCGCCGCTGCGTCATCATGATCCGGCCAGCGCATTACCGTCCGGGAAGAGACCCGCGAAGAGGTGAGGCTCATGGCCGGGGTCCGTGGGGGCGAGGGGATTCTCCGCCGCAAACCCATCGAGCACATCGAGGAGACGGAAGCGGGCGAGGGCCCCCGGCTCGAGCGCTCACTCGGCCTGTGGCAGCTCACCGCGATCGGTGTCGGCGGGATCATCGGCGCGGGCATCTTCACCCTCGCCGGCACGGTCGCCAACGGCACCGCCGGCCCCGCTGTCCTGGTGTCGTTCCTGATCGCGGGCCTGGCGAGCGCGGCCGCCGCCCTGTCGTACGCCGAGTTCGCCGGGCTCATCCCGAAGGCGGGATCGGCCTACACGTACGGCTACGCGGTGCTCGGCGAGTACGCCGGCTGGTTCATCGGCTGGGACCTGCTGCTGGAGTACACGGCGATCGTGGCGGTGGTCGCCATCGGCATCTCCGGTTACTTCGGCTTCCTCGTCGGCGAGATGGGTGCGCACCTGCCGGCCTGGATGCTGGGCGCGCCGGGCACGGGCGCGGGCCATCGGGTGGACCTGTTCGCGGTCGTGCTGTGTCTGCTGATCGCCTACCTGCTGAACCTCGGCATCCGCAACGCCGCCCGTTTCGAGACGCTCGTCGTGGCGCTGAAGATCCTCGTGGTGCTGCTGGTGATCGCCGTCGGCGTCTTCCACATCGACGGCGGCAACTACCACCCGTTCTTCCCGTACGGCGTCGGCGGCGCGTTCACCGGTGCGGCGACCGTGTTCTTCGCGGTCTTCGGCTACGACGCCATGTCGACCGCCGCGGAGGAGTCCAAGGACGCCCAGCGCCACATGCCGAAGGCCATCGTCTACTCGCTGGCCATCTCCATGGTGCTGTACGTGGCGGCGTGCCTGGTCCTGACGGGCATGCAGAACTACCGCCACATCGACAAGGAGAGCGGCTTCTCGAGCGCGTTCAAGGCGGTGGGGCTCAGCGGGCTGGCGGACGTGATCGCGGTCGGCGCCATCATCGGCATTCTGACGGTCATGTTCACGTTCATGCTGGGCGTCACCCGGGTGTGGTTCTCCATGTCGCGCGACGGCCTGCTGCCCCCGTGGTTCGCCAAGACCCACCCCACACGCCACGTCCCCACCCGGGTGACGTGGATCGTCGGGATCGCCTCGGCCCTCATCGCGGGGTTCCTGCCGATCGCCCAGGCGGCCGAACTGACGAACATCGGGATCCTCTTGGCGTTCGTCGTGGTGTGCACGGCGGTGATCGTGCTGCGCTACCGGCGGCCGGACCTGCCCCGCACCTTCCGCACGCCCTGGATGCCGTTCGTCCCGGCGATGGGCGTGGTGTTCTCGCTCTGGCTGATCACGTTCCTGCAGTGGGAGACATGGGTGCGGTTCGCCGTGTGGTTCGCGATCGGACAGATCGTCTACTTCACCTACTCCTACCGGCACTCCGAGCTGGCCGAGGCCCCGCGCTCACCCTGACGGCGCGCCACGGCACGGCCGACCGCTCACCGCACCGTTCACCGACGAACAGCGACCGCCCACCGCACCGCCGCGTCCCGGCCCTGTCCCGGCGGCCGACGGCGCGTTGCCATACGCCCATGACGGCCGCGAGCACCACCCCCACCACCGGGACGACCGCCGAGCACGAGCTGGCCGAGCTCCAGCGCGAGCACGGCCGCCCGCTCTTCGCGCTGCTGCTCAGGCTCTCGGACGGCGACCGCCAGCGCGCCGAGGACCTGCTGCAGGAGACGCTCGTACGCGCCTGGCAGCACCCCGAAGCGCTCCGCGCGCCTGATTTCGACTCCGTGCGCCCCTGGCTGCTCACCGTCGGCCGGCGGCTCGCCATCGACGCCGAGCGGGCGCGCCAGGCGCGTCCCGCCGAGGTCGGCGACTGCGTCCCGGAGAACGCCCGCGTGATCGCCGACCACGCCGAACGGGCCGCCGCGAGGCTCGACGTACGGCGGGCTGTGAAGACACTCACTCCCGAGCACAGGGAAGTCCTGGTGCAGGTGTACTTCCGCGGGGCCAGTGTGGCGGAGGCCGCCCGAACCCTGGGCATTCCGCCGGGTACCGTGAAGTCCCGCGCGTACTACGCGCTGCGCGCCCTGCGCCGAGTCCTTCCGGGATACGCGGCCGACCTGCGGTGAAACCGACCACAGAGTCAAGTCTTCGCAAAGCGCCTTGCTGCCGACCATGGTTGAGCAATGGGCTTGCCTCATCCGTGTTGCGGACTGGGGCCCGAGTCTCGGGCGACGCGCACGCACCGGAGGAAGGCAGGAAGGAATGCTGTACAGAGGCCACGAGAGCACGGACGGCACCGGCGGCGGTGAGCTGACCGTCCCCATGGCATGGCTGTACGCCGAGTACATCGCGGACGAACTCCTGCGTACCGGCGACCTGATGCCGCCCACGTCCTTCGAGTTCCGTGCCGGGCGCGACGCCCTGGCGTTGACGATCTTCCTGTCCGACACCGGTGGCGAGCTCTCCCGCATCCGGGTCGTCTCGCAACTGGAGACCTGGCTTTCGCTGACGGCGTACGACCAGCCGTGGCAGGACTGGGTGTGCGAGCGGATGGCGGAGCTGTCCGCGGAAGCGGCCCGGTCGGGCGGCCCCGCGCCGGACCTGGAGCTGGCCGCGGCGGCCTGGCGCTGGCTGGAGGAGACCGAGCTGCTCGCCCCCGACCTGGACGCGGTGCCGGGCGGCGGCCCGGTGGTCGGTGAGGACGACGGCCCCAAGGTGTGGACGCCGGCCTGGCAGCTCGGACTTCCCCTGGGACACCTCGCCATCCATCTCTTCTGAAGAAGTTTCCCGGACGACCAATCCGCCGGCCCGGCGGCTCCGAACACCTTTCTTGGCCGCGATTCGGTAACGGCCTTGAGTGATTCGGCCGCCTGGTCCGTACCGGTGGGCAACAGCAGCACCACCCCCACCCCGCCCCCCGGCCTGAGGATTTGGTATGAGGTCCCTGGAACGCCATCGCGACGTCGGCGCCTACGCGCTGGGCGTGCTGGACGAGGCGGAAGCCTTCCGCTTCGAGGACCACCTCATGGAGTGCCCGACGTGCGCGGCGCACGTGACGGAGTTCCGCCATGCCGCGCGCCAGTTGATGCTCTACCGGAGGGCGACCCCGCGGTCCGTGCACCCCTTCGCGACCCCCGGGCCTCGACTGCTGGAGCGGCTGCTCGACGAGGTGGCGACCAAGCACCGCAGCGGGCGCAGGCGCTGGCTGTACGCGGTCGCGGCGGCCGTGGTGTTCGCCGTCGGAGGGCCGACGGTGGCCGTCGTGGCCGGGCACGGCTCGACGTCCGTCACCGCGACGGCCATGACGGCGACCGATCCGGACACGGGCGTGTGGGCGAAGATCACCGCACACGACCGGGAGTGGGGCAGCCAGATCGACGTGACGGTCAAGGACCGGTCGGGACCGCACCCCTGCCGGCTCGTCGCGGTCGGCAAGGACGGCTCGGAGCAGACGGTGGCGAGCTGGATGGATCCCGCGGAGGACGGTGAGCCGACCACGCTCCAGGGCGGCTCGGGGATGCGGTCGGAGGAGATCGACCACTTCGATGTGCGTACCAAGGACGGACAGCACCTGGTCACCCTGAAGACCCACTGACCGGCCGCCGGGCCGCCCCCGTCGAACCGCTACTTGAGCAGCCGGGACAGTCTGCGGTCCGCCAGCGGCCTGCCGCCCGTCTGGCAGGTCGGGCAGTACTGCAGCGAGGAGTCGCTGAAGGACACCTCGCGGATCGTGTCGCCGCACACCGGGCACGGCTCCCCGGTGCGCCCGTGGACCCTGAGGCCGCTCTTCTTCTCGGCCTTCAGGCGACCCGCGGCCAGCCCGCGCGAACGCTCGACCGCCTCGGTGAGCGTCGTGCGCAGCGCGTCGTACAGGCGGTGGACGTCCTGCGGTGACAGCGACGACGTCGGCTTGAACGGGGACATCCGGGCGGCGTGCAGGATCTCGTCGCTGTAGGCGTTGCCGATGCCCGCGATCAGGCTCTGGTCGCGCAGCGCGCCCTTGATCTGCCGTCGCTCGCCCGTCAGCAGCTCGCCCAGGCGCTGCTCGTCGAAGCCGGCGGCCAACGGGTCGGGCCCCAGGCGGGCGATACCCGGGACCTGCAGCGGATCGGGCACGACATACACCGCGAGCCGCTTCTGCGTGCCCGCCTCCGTCAGGTCGAAGCCCTCCCCGGTCTCCAGCGCGACCCGCAACGCGAGCGGGCCCTTCCCGGGGCGGGGCGCGCCGTCGGGCAGGCGGTCCTTCCACTGGAGCCAGCCCGCACGGGCCAGGTGCGTCACGAAGTGCAGTCCGCCCGCGTCCAGGTCCAGGAACTTGCCGTACCGGGCGACGGCCGTGACCTCGCGGCCCTCCAGAGCGGTGACCGGCGGGTCGTAGGTCTTCAGGACGCTGATCGCGACGGGCAGCACCCGCACCACCTCGTGGCCGACGAGACGGTCGGCGAGGAAGTCCTTGAGCGCTTCGACCTCGGGCAGTTCCGGCATGCGTCCAGAGTGCCACCCGCCACCGACGCCGCCACCCGTCGCGTCCGTCAGCCGCGTTCCTGGACCATGAACTCGCCCCATACGACCTTGCCGCCGCCGCGGGCCTCCACACCCCACACGTCGGCGAGCCGGTCCACGAGCAGCAGGCCCCGGCCCGAGACCTCCGACTCGCCCGCGTCCCGGCGGCGGGGCAGGGCGCTGGAGGCGTCCTCGACCTCGACGCGGAAGCGGCGGGCATGGCCGGTGAGGACCCGCAGGGTGACGACGGCGGCGCCTTCGGTGTGCACGAGGACGTTGGTGATCAGCTCGTCGGCGACGAGTTCGATCTCGTCGGAACGCTCGCCGGCGCCCCATGCGCGGACGGCGGCGCGGATCATGTGCCGGGCGGCGGTGAGGGCCTCCGGGTCACCGGGCGGGACGTGCTGCTGGAGGCGGCCGCCGGCCCGCCGGGCGAGACCCCGGCGCTGCAGGAGCAGCAGGGCCACGTCGTCGTCGCCGCCCCGCTCGTCGGCCACGTCGATGAGCCGGTCGGCGAGGTCGCGCACGTCGCCGGGGCCGGCGCAGACCAGCTCCTGAAGGGTGTGCACGCCCTCGTCGAGGTCGGCGCCCGGCTCTTCGATCAGCCCGTCGGTGCACATCACCAGGGTCTGGCCGATCTCCATCTCCACCGTGGTGACCGGGTAGTCGAGACGGTGGAACTCGGCGGACAGTCCGAGCGGCAGCCCGCCCTCGACGGGCAGCCGCCGACAGCCGCCGTCGGACAGCCTCAGCAGCGGGTCGAGATGGCCGGCGCGGACCAGTTGCACCACTCCGGTGGCCAGGTCGGCCTCGGCGTACAGGCAGGTGGCGAAGCGTTCGGTGTCGAGTTCCTCGAGGAAGACGGAGGCGCGGGCCATCACGGTGGCGGGCGGGTGGCCCTCGGCCGCGTAGGCGCGCAGGACGATGCGGAGCTGGCCCATGACGGCGGCGGCGTGCGTGTCGTGGCCCTGGACGTCGCCGATGACGGCGCCGACCCGGTCCCCGGGCAGCGGGATCACGTCGTACCAGTCGCCGCCGATGTCCCGGCCGAGGGCCGCCGAGCGGTAGCGGACGGCGACGTCGGCGCCGGGCACACTGGGGATGGAGCGCGGCAGCATCGCCTGCTGGAGGCCCTGGGCGAGGTCCTTCTCCTGTTCGTAGAGCATCGCGCGTTGCAGGCTCTGCGCGATGCTGCTGCCGAGCGCGACGAGGACGTTGCGCTCGTCGGGGGTGAAGCCGCGCCGGTCGTCGTAGAGCAGGCCCATGGCGCCGATGGGGCGCGCCTGCGCGACGAGCGGCAGATAGGCGGCGGAGGTGATGCGCAGGCCTGTCAGACGCGGCCACAGGATCGGGTAGCGCTCGGCGAACTCCTCCGGCGACTCGATGAACCTCGGGCGCAGCGTCCGCACCACCTCGCTCATCGGGTACGGCTCGTCGATGCGGGTGACGCGGGTGCCGGGCACCGAGCTGCCCTCGGGGCCCTCGGCGACGATCCGGATGCGGCCCGCCTCCACCAGGCCCATCACGAGGCTCGCCGCGCCGAGGTGGGTGAGGCCGTGGCTGTCCTCGAGCACGTCGATGACGTCCTGGACGGTGCGGGCGTGGGCGAGCGCGGCGGTGGTGGACTCGACGACGTCCGTCTGCCGGCGCAGCGCCTCGTCCTGGACCATCTGTTCACTGCGGGCCAGGCCGTCGCGCAGTTCCTGGGTGGCGTCGCGGACGATGCCGATGATCCGGCGCGGGCGGCCCGTCGCGTCGCGCCGGATGTATCCCTGGGTGTGGGTCCAGCGCAGGGTGCCGTTGCGGCAGCGGACGCGGAAGTAGGTGCCGTAGTTCTCGCTGCCGTCCTTGATGGCCCGGGCGATCAGGGCGTCGATACGGCGTCCCTCGGACGGCGGGACGCGCAGCCTCAGGGTCTCGGGGCGGCCGTCGTACTCCTCGGGGCGCAGGTCGAAGATCTCGTGGGCCCGGGCGTCCATGTGGAACAGCCCGGTGTCCAGGTCCCAGTCGAAGCTGCCCATGCGATTGAGCGCCAGGATCGGATCCGGGTGGGCGGGCCAGTCCTCCGGGAGTGACAGGGTGCTCCCTCCCCGATCAACCATGGGGCCACCATGCCAGGGATTGCCGGATTCTTCGACTTCTGCCCGTGCGTCACGCATCCTGAGCAGCGGTGTACGGGGAGTGACGGCCTGACCCGCCCGGCCGGGGGTACCGGGTGACACTGGAGGGAGAGGAGCGGTTGCCGTGGACTGGTTCGTCGCACCGGAGTACTGGCTGAGCCGACTGGTCTTCCAGCGGGCGCTGGCGGTCGTGTACCTGGTCGCCTTCCTGAGCGCGGCACTGCAGTTCCGGGCGCTGATCGGGGAGCGCGGCATGCTGCCGGTGCCGCGGTACGTCGCCCGGGTGCCGTTCAGGCTGGCGCCCAGCGTCTTCCACCTCCACTACTCGGACCGCTTCTTCGCCGCCTGGTCGTGGGCGGGGTGCGCGGTGTCGGCGGCGCTGGTCGCGGGGGCCGACTCGCTGGTGCCGCTGTGGGCGGGGATGGTGCTGTGGCTGATCCCGTGGCTGCTGTACCTGTCGATCGTCAACGTCGGCCAGACCTGGTACTCGTTCGGCTGGGAGTCGCTGCTGCTGGAGGTCGGCTTCCTGGCGGTGTTCCTGGGCAACGACGAGGTCGCTCCGCCGATCGTGGTGCTGTTCCTGTTGCGCTGGATCCTGTTCCGTCTGGAGTTCGGCGCCGGACTGATCAAGATGCGTGGGGACGCCTGCTGGCGGAAGCTGACGTGCCTGGACTACCACCACGAGACCCAGCCGATGCCGGGCCCGCTGAGCTGGTTCTTCCACCATCTGCCGAGGCCGCTGCACCGGGTCGAGGTGGCGGCCAACCACGTCACCCAACTGGTCGTCCCGGTGCTGCTGTTCACCCCGCAGCCGGTCGCGACGGCCGCCGCCTCCCTGATGATCGTGACCCAGCTCTGGCTCGTCCTGTCGGGCAACTTCTCCTGGCTGAACTGGATCACGATCGTGCTGGGTCTGTCGGCGGTCCTGTTCCCCACCACCGCCCCGAAGGTCCCCGGTGCCCCCCTGTGGTACGAGGTGCTGGTCCTGGTGGTCGGCGCGGGCCTGCTCGCCCTCGGCTACCACCCCGTGCGCAACATGATCTCCCGCGGCCAGATCATGAACCGTTCCTTCGACCCGCTGCACCTGGTCAACACCTACGGCGCGTTCGGCAGTGTCAGCCGGATCCGGTACGAGGTGGTGGTGGAGGGCACCGCGGACGACATGCCGCGGGAGGACTCCGAGTGGCGGGAGTACGAGTTCAAGGGCAAACCGGGCGACCCACGGCACTGGCCGCGCCAGTTCGCCCCGTACCACCTGCGGCTCGACTGGCTGATGTGGTTCGCGGCGCTCTCCCCCGCGTACGCGGGCTCCTGGTTCGGCGGCCTGGTCGAACGGCTCCTGGAGAACGACCGCGACACCCTGAAGCTCCTGCGCCGCTCCCCGTTCCCCGCGGACGAGCCGCCGCGCTACATCCGGGCCCGCCTGTTCCGCTACCGGTACACGACATGGCGTGAACTGCGGGAGACGGGTGCGTGCTGGCACCGGACCTACGTCCGGGAGTTCATGCCGCCGACGCGGCTGGCCACGCCGGCGGCTCACAGCCGGTAGACGCGGGTGGCGGTGCCCTCGAAGATCCGGTGGCGCTCGTCGTCGCCGAGTCCCGCGGTCAGCAGGCCGGCGCAGTGGGCGACCTCCGCGTACGACGCCGCCAGCGTGCACACCGGCCAGTCCGAGCCGAACATCAGCCGGGACGGGCCGAAGGCGTCCAGGACCGTGTCCGCGTAGGGGCGCAGGTCCGCCGGCCGCCAGGTCTTCCAGTCCGCCTCCGTCACCAAGCCCGACAGCTTGCAGACGGTGTTCGGCAGGGCGGCGAGGGCACGGATGCGGGACGCCCAGGGTTCCAGGGCCCCGGAGGCGATGGGGGGCTTGCCGGCATGGTCGAGGACGAAGGTGAGTCCGGGGAGCCGCGCGGCCGCCTCGACGCACGCCGGGAGCTGGTGGGGCAGCACCACCAGGTCGTACACCAGTCCCGCCTCCGCGACGGCGGCCAGGCCCCGGCGTACGTCGGGGCGCAGCAGCCACTCGGGGTCCGCCTCACCCTGGACCTGGTGGCGGATGCCGCGCAGATACGGCCCTCCCGGCAGCTCCCGCAGCCGGGCCAGGGCGTCCGCCACGTCGGGGCTCGTCAGGTCCGTCCAGCCGACGACGCCCGCGACGATGCCGTTCTGCTCCGCCAGGGCCAGGAACTCCGGTGTCTCCTCGGCCACCGTGACCGTCTGTACGAGTACGGTGCGGTCGACGCCGACGGGGCGGGCCTGGCGCTCCAGGTCCGCGATCGTGAAGCTGCGGCGGATCGGCTCGAGTTCCGGGCCCCTGATCCAGTCCTGGTCGCGGACGGAGAGGTCCCACACGTGGTGGTGTGCGTCCACCGTCACGGCAGCTCCCAGACCACCGGCAGACCCGCGTCCGCACCTTCGGCAGAGTAGTCGTGCACCACGTCGAGCAGTTCCGCCATCCGCGCCTGCCAGGCGACGTTGACCGGCAGCTTCTCCAGCTCGGCCAGCAGTCGCCCGTAGTCCTCGCACTCCAGCACGTGGAAGAGGTCGGCCCTGCTGCGCCAGATGGTCCAGGAGGTGGCCCCGGCGGCGCGGATCGCCTCCGTCAGCTCCTCGGGCACCTCCCGGTGGGCGGCCTCGTATTCCTCGATCCGGTCGGCACGGACCCTGGTGTGCAGGGCTACTCTCATCGCGGCTCCTCGGCGGGCACGGGCGCGTGCGTCGGCAGGAGACCCGCCCGTCTCGACTCCTGCCAGAATCCGGCCGGTACGGTCGCCGCGAACTGCTCGGCGCAGTCGCGTATCTCGGCCGCCGAGCGGGCGCCCACCAGTACGCTCGCCACGGCCGGGTGCGCGGAGCAGAAGGCCAGGGCCGCTGCCCGCAGTGTGGTGCCGTGGTGTTCCGCGAGCGTCTTCAGGCGCAGGGCCCGGTCGAGCAACTCGCCGGGTGCCGTGGCGTAGTCGAACGTGGCGCCCGGCCGCGGATCGGCCAGCAGGCCGGAGTTGAAGGCGCCGCCGACGACGACCGAGACCCCGCGCTCGGCCGCCGCCGGCAGCAGCTCGGTCAGGGCGCGCTGGTCGAGGAGGGTGTACCGGCCCGCGCACAGCACCACGTCCACGTCCGTCTCGCGCACGAACCGGGTCAGCATCGCGGTCTGGTTCATGCCCGCGCCGATCGCGCCCACGACGCCCTCGGAGCGCAGCTTCTCCAGCGCCGGGTAGCCCTCGCGGAACGCCTGCTCGGCGTGGTCGTCCGGGTCGTGCAGGTAGACCACGTCCACCCGGTCCAGGCCGAGCCGCCGCAGGCTCGCCTCCAGGCTGCGTCGTACGCCGTCCGCGCTGAAGTCCCACACGCGGCGGTGGGTGGCGGGGACCGCGAAGCCGTTCGCCAGGTCGTCGCCGCCCGCGTCCGTCGGCTGGAGAAGGCGGCCCACCTTGGTGGAGACCGTGTACGCGGCCCGGGGGTGCTCGCGCAGGGCCGCGCCGAGGCGGCGTTCGGACAGGCCGAGCCCGTAGTGCGGGGCGGTGTCGAAGTAGCGGATCCCGCTGCGCCAGGCGGCCTGGACCGCCTCGTACGCCTGCTCCTCGCTCACCTCGGTGAACAGGTTGCCGATGCCGGCGGCGCCGAAGGCCAGCTCGCTGACCTGGACGCCGCTGCGGCCGAGCGCGCTCACCGGCCCACCGGCCGCAGCCTGAGGCCCTGCATGCCGCCGTCCACGGCGAGGGCGGTTCCCGTGGTGGCGCCGGACAGGGGGCTCGCCAAGTAGGCGATGGCGCCCGCCACTTCGGCGGCCGTGACCAGGCGGCCGGTGGGCTGGCGGGCCTGGAGCGCGGCCCGTTCGGCGGCCGGGTCGGGGGCGGCGTCGAGGAGCCTGCCGACCCAAGGGGTGTCGACGGTGCCGGGGTTGACGCAGTTGACGCGGATGCCCTCGCGGACGTGGTCGGCGGCCATGGCGAGGGTCAGCGAGTACACGGCACCTTTGCTGGCGCTGTACAGGGCCCGCTGCGGCAGGCCCGCCGTGGCGGCGATGGAGCAGGTGTTGACGATCGCCGCGTGGGCCGAGCGGCGCAGGTGCGGCAGTGCGGCGCGGGTCGTCCGGACGATGCCGAGCACGTTGACGTCGAGCACCCGCCGCCACTGCTCGTCGTCGTTGTCCTCCACGGTGCCCTGGGCGCCGATGCCCGCGTTGTTGACCAGCACGTCCAGGCCGCCGAGGTCGGCGACGGCGGCGGCCACGGCGGCCCGTACGGAGGCGTCGTCGCCGACGTCCGCCCGGTGGGCGAGCAGCGGCTTGTCCACCGACGAGGGATCGAGGTCCAGGACGGCCACCCGGGCTCCGCGCTCGGCCAGCAGCTCCGCGGTGGCCCGCCCGATGCCGGACGCCCCGCCGGTCACCAGGGCCCTGATGCCCTCGAAGTCGCTCATGCGGCATGCCCCTTCGTGCGGTCGAGGTCGGCGGCCCAGAAGGTGCCGCCGGGGAACGTGTACTCCGCGATGGACTCGGGACGCATCGCGGCGGAGAATCCCGGCGCGGCGGGTGCCGCGTAGTGTCCCTCCCGGACCACCACCGGGTCGAGGAAGTGCTCGTGCAGATGGTCCACGTATTCGATCATCCGGTCCTCGGTGGTGCCGGAGAGCGCGACGAAGTCGAACATCGACAGGTGCTGGACCAGCTCGCACAGACCGACGCCGCCCGCGTGGGGGCACACCGGCACGCCGAACTTGGCGGCCAGCAGCAGGATCGCGAGGTTCTCGTTGACGCCGCCCACGCGGGCCGCGTCCATCTGGAGCACGTCGATCGCCCCGGCCTGGAGGAGCTGCTTGAAGATGACGCGGTTCTGCACGTGTTCGCCGGTGGCGACCCTCACCGGGGCCACGGCCCGGCGGATCGCCGCGTGGCCGAGGACGTCGTCGGGGCTGGTCGGCTCCTCGACCCAGTACGGGTCGAACTCGGCGAGCGCCTTGGTCCAGGTGATCGCCTCCTCCACGCCCCAGCGCTGGTTGGCGTCGATGGCGATCCGGACGTCCGGGCCGACGACGGAGCGGGCGACCCGGCAGCGGCGTACGTCGTCGGCGAGGTCGGCACCGACCTTCAGCTTGATCTGCCGGAAGCCGTCGGCGACGGCCTGCGCGGCGAGACGGGTGAGCTTTTCGTCGGTGTAGCCGAGCCAGCCGGCGGAGGTGGTGTAGGCGGGGTAGCCCCGGGCCACGAGCCGGGCGGCCCGCTCCTCGGCGCCCTGCTTGCCGCGCCCGAGCAGCTCCAGTGCCTCCTCGGGAGTGAGCGCGTCGGTGATGTAGCGGAAGTCGACCTGGCGGACCAGCCACTCGGGGTCGGCCTCGGCGAGCAGCCGCCACAGCGGCTTGCCGGCCCGCTTGGCGGCCAGGTCCCACAGGGCGTTGACGACCGCGCCGATCGCCATGTGCATCACGCCCTTCTCCGGTCCCAGCCAGCGGAGCTGACTGTCGCCGATCAGGTCGTGGAAGACCAGTCCCGGGTCGGCGCACACGTCGTCCACCTCGCGTCCGACCACATGTCCGCGCAGTGCCTCGATCGCGGCGACCTGGACGTCGTTTCCCCGCCCGATGGTGAACGTGAGCCCGTGCCCCTCCAGGCCGTCGGCCGCGTCCGTGCGCAGCACCAGGTAGGCGGCCGAGTAGTCGGGGTCCGGATTCATCGCGTCGGAGCCGTCGAGCTCCCGCGAGGTGGGGAAACGGATGTCGAAGGTGTCGATCGCGGTGATGCGGGCGGCGGTTGGGGACACGGCAGGCCTTTCGGTCCGGGGCACGAGGTCGTGCACGAGGGCGTCGTACGGCGCTGTACGACAACGAAGCAGGTCAGTCCTGGGCACGGCCCGTCGTCACCCGCGCGATCACCAGGGCGACGAGGATGATGCCGCCGTAGATGGCCTGGATCCAGAACGACGGCACCTGGGCGAGGGTGAGCAGGTTCTGCACGACACCCAGCAGGAGCACACCGGTGAGGGCGCCGAGCATGGTGCCCTTGCCGCCGTCGAGGCTGATGCCGCCGATGACCGCCGCCGCGAACACCGTGAAGATCATGTTCTGGCCCTGGTTGGCGCTGATCGCGCCGACGTAGCCGGTCTGCATGATCCCGCCGACGGAGGCG
The DNA here is from genome assembly GCF_055565775.1 of Streptomyces sp. NPDC028331. Lineage (NCBI taxonomy): Bacteria > Bacillati > Actinomycetota > Actinomycetes > Kitasatosporales > Streptomycetaceae > Streptomyces > Streptomyces sp. NPDC028331. The sequence goes on from NZ_JBVHTR010000012.1 coordinate 185,280, forward strand.
AGGACGCCCGCGACCACGAAGACGCCGAGCATGACGCGCTCCACGCGGATGCCGGCCGCACGGGCCGCGTCCGCGTTGCCGCCGATCGCGTAGAGGGCGCGGCCTACGCGGTGGTACCGCAGGACGAGCCCGGCGACCGCGAAGGCGACCGCGGCCAGCCACACCGACAGCGGCACCCGCAGGAAGGTGGTGGTGGCCAGCGTGAAGAACGCGTCGGGCATCCCGAACAGCGTCTTGCCCTTGGTCGCGCCGACCAGCAGACCGCGCAGGACGATCAGCATCGCGAGGGTGACGATGAACGCGTTGAGCTTGAACCTGACCACCAGGATGCCGTTGAAGGCGCCGATCGCCGCGCCGACGACGAGGATCGCGACCAGGGCGAGCGCGGTGGGCCATGTGGTGCCCCAGCCGGACTGGGCGGCGGGCAGGACGAGCAGGGCGCCCACGGCCGGGGCGATGCCGACGACGGATTCCAGGGACAGGTCGAACTTGCCGGTGATCAGGACGAGCGACTCGGCGAGCACGACCATCGCGAGCGCCGCGGACGCGCCGAGGATGGAGACGATGTTGCGTTCGGTGAGGAAGGAGTCGTTGACGAACGCGCCGAGCACCATCAGCAGCACCAGGGCCGGGAGCAGGGCGAGTTCACGGGCCCGGCGGAGCATGACGGCCTTGGCCGAGCGGGCGTCGGGGACCGGGAGGGGCGTGAGCGGCGGGGCCTTGGTGTCAGCCATGGTCCACTCCTTCGATGGAGGCGATCAGCTCGTGGTCGTGCCAGCCCGCCGGGTGCTCGGCGACGATCCGGCCGTGGAAGAGGACGAGGACGCGGTCGCAGCGGCGCAGGTCGTCGAGTTCGTCGGAGACGACGAGCACGGCGGTGCCGTCCTCGCGGGCGCTGTCCACCCGGGACAGCAGCGACTCCTTGGACTTCACGTCGACGCCCGCGGTGGGGTTGATCAGTACGAGCAGGCGCGGGTCGGAGGCCAGGGCGCGGGCCATGACGACCTTCTGCGCGTTGCCGCCGGACAGGTCGGAGACGGGTTGGTCGGGTCCCTCGGCGTGGATGTCGAGGCGGTGGATGAGGTCGGTGGCGAAGCCGCGTTTGCGCCGGGTGCCGACGAACCCGTGGCGGCCGAGGCGGTCCAGGACGCTCATGGTGGCGTTGTCGCCGACGGACATGCCGGGGACCATGCCCTGTTCGTGGCGGTCGCGGGGTACGCAGCCGACGCCGGCCCTGAGCGCCGCCTGCACGTCGCCGAACGGCAGCGGCCTGCCGTCGAGCCGGGCCGTGCCGCCGGCCGGGGTGTGCAGTCCGGCCAGGGTCTCGGCGAGTTCGATCTTGCCGCTGCCGCTGGAGCCGGCGAGTCCGACGACCTCTCCGTGGCGGACGGTGAGGTGGATGTCCTGGTACGTCTGGGAGCTGAGCCCGTGGGCTTCGAGGGCGACCCGCGCGTCGTCCGCGACGGCGTCCCGCACGGCGGCCGCGCGTTCGGCGACGGCCTCTCCGGCCATGGCCTCCACCAGGGCCGCACGCGGCAGGTCGGCGACGGGGGCCGTGGTGATCCAGCGGGCGTCGCGCAGGACGGTGACGGTCTGGCAGACCTCGTAGACCTCCTGGAGGTGGTGGGAGATGAACAGGAAGGTGACACCGGAGTCCTGGAGCGCCCGCATCCGTGTGAAGAGGCGTTCGATCTCCCGGTTGTCGAGCTGGGCGGTCGGCTCGTCCAGGATGATGAACCGGGCGCCGAAGCTCAGCGCCCGGGCGATCTCCACCATCTGGCGGTCCTCGACCTTGAGGTCGGCGGTGCGGGCCTCGGGGTCCACGTGGACATCCCAGGTCGCGAGCACCTCGGCGGCCTCGGCCCGCAGCCTCCGCCAGCTGATGAGGCCGCCGCGCCCGGTGGGCTGCCGGTTGATGAGCAGGTTCTCGGCGACCGTCAGCTCCGGGACGACCGTGGGCTTCTGGTACACGCAGGCGACCTTGCGGCGCCAGGCGTCGCGGTCGGCGAGCGGGGGTGCGGGCTCACCGTCGAAGAGGACCGTGCCCTCGTCGGGGGCCTGGAGTCCGGTGAGGACGTTGACCAGGGTGGACTTGCCGGCGCCGTTGCGGCCGACGAGGGCGTGGGACTCACCGGGGAGCACGGTGAGCTGCCCGTCCTGCAGGGCGACCGTGGGACCGTACCGCTTGACGATGCCCCTCGCCTCGACCAGTGGGGTGCTCATTTGACCGTGTTGCCCCAGAGCTTGGGGTCGTCGACGTTGTCCTTGGTGACCAGCGGGGCGGGCAGCTGGTCCTCCAGGATGCCGTTCGGCAGCTTGACGATGGTGGAGTCGTGGTCGGTGGGGCCGGGCTTGAACGTCTTCCCCTCCATCGCGGCCTTGATGTAGTACATGCCGTACTTGGCGTAGGCGTCCGCGGGCTGGGAGACGGTGGCGTCGATCTCGCCCTTGCGGATGGCGTCGAACTCCTGCGGGATGCCGTCGTTGGACACGATGACGATGTGGCCGCTCTTGCCGGCCGCCTTCAGCATGTTCTTGGACTTCAGGGTCTGCAGGGTGGGCGCGAGGTAGACGCCGCCGGCCTGCAGGTAGATGCCCTTGATGTCGGGGTTGGCGTTCAGCAGGGTGTCCAGCTTGGAGGCCGCGGTGTCGGACTCCCACTTGGCGGGGATCTCCAGGACCTTCAGCTTGGGGTACTTCTTCTTGACGCAGGAGCGGAACGCCTCGGACCGGTCACGGCCGTTGACGGACGCGAGGTCGCCCATGACCTGCACGACCTTGCCGCTGGTGATGTGCTGTCCGAGATAGTCGCACGCCTTCTCGCCGTACGCGACGTTGTCGGCGCGCACCACCATCGCGACCTTGCCCTTGTCGGGCGCCACGTCGACGGCCACCACGGGCACGCCCTTGCGGTCCGCCTGGTCGAGGCCGGCCTGGATGGCGGCGCTGTCCAGCGGGGCGACGACCAGGCCCTTGACGCCCTGGTTCAGCTCGTTGTTGATGTCGGTGATCTGCTGCGACGGGTCGCTGTTGGAGTTGACGGTCTTGAGGGCGTCGACGCCCTGGGACTTCGCCATCTTGGGCACGTAGTCGTTGTACGACTGCCAGAACGGCGAGGTCAGCAGGGGCAGGATCACCCCCACCTTGCCGGTGCCGTCGCCGCCCGCGCCGGCGGCTGCGCCGGTGTCCTTGGTGCTGCCGCATGCGGCGAGCACGAGCGAGGCGCCGACGGCGAGGGCCGCCGCGCCGATGATCCGGGGCCTGTTCCGCTTCCTCAGTGTTCTGCCGGGCATCTGGCAGCTCCTCGTTGAGCGTGTTCGAGCAGATGACCGCATACTTATCAGACCACTCCCCCGCCGGAACACCCTTCGACGGCACATTTTCCCGCCAGATGGCCATAGTGGTCCGACCACCTTGGTGATTAGACTGCGACGCACCCGGCGAGTGGAGGAGTGGCGTGGACGAGACAGCCCCGTACAAGGGCACCGTGACGCAGCGCGCCATCGAGCAGATCAAGGCGATGATCGCCGAGGGTCGGCTCGAGCCGGGGCAGCGCCTGCCGACGGAACGCGACCTGGCCGCCCGGCTCGGCATCTCGCGCAGTTCGATGCGGGAGGCGATCCGCGCGCTGACGGTCCTCGGTGTGCTGGAGGCCAGGCACGGCTCGGGCATCTATGTCACCCAGCTCGAGGCGGGGGACCTCCTGGAGACGTTCGGCGTGGTGGCCGACCTCTCGCGCGGGCAGCGCCTGGTGGAGCTGCTGGAGGTGCGGCGGGTCCTGGAGTCGACGGCGACGGCGCTGGCGGCGGCGCGCATCACGGACGAGCAACTCGCCGAGGTGGAGAAGCACTTGGCGGCGATGAACGCGACGGACGATCCGGAGGAGATCCTCGCGCACGACCTCGCCTTCCACCGGGAGATCGCCGTCGCGGCGGGCAACGAGACGATGGCGGCGATCCTGGAGGGCCTGTCCTCGCGGACCTTCCGGGCCCGCGTGTGGCGCGGCTACGAGGAGGAGGGCGCCTTCGCCCGCACCCGCCGCGAGCACGCCGCGATCCACCGCGCCCTGGCCGCCCACGACCCGGAGGCGGCCCGAGCGGCGGCCGCCGCGCACGTCGGCGAGGTGGAGGAGTGGCTGCGCACCCAGCTCCCCTCCTGATCGGCCTACCGGATCCCGGGCGCTGGTGCGGCGCGATCGCGTGGTGCCCGAAGTGCCGACGGCGACCGCGGCTTCGGGGTTCTCAGCCGCGTGCCGGGGCGTCGACCGGCAGCGTCCTGCACACCGGAGTCGCGGAGGCCCGTCGACGCCTGCGGACCGGGCGCGGACGGGGAAGGCGGGCGCGGAGCGCGGGCGCGGCGGCGGGTCCCCTCCTCGTCACCCTCGGCGTCGCCGGAAACGGAACGGAGTGCCCACGAGCCGTTCCCGGCTCGTGGGCACGACATCCCTGGGGACCGCCGACTGCGTGCGTCAGGTGTGCAGCAGCCGTAGGTCGATCGCGTCGGCCATGGCCTTCATGCCCGCGTCGTTCGGGTGGATGTGGTCGCCCGAGTCGTAGGCCGGGTTGAGGGCGGCGGGGTTCGCGGGGTCGCGCATGGCCCGGTCGAAGTCGATGACGCCGTCGAAGGCACCGCCGGCCCGGATCCACTGGTTGACACTCTGGCGGATCGTCTCGGCGGCAGGCGTGTAGTACCCATTGCCCTCGTCGGGCATCAGGGTTGCTCCGATGACGTCGACGTGGGCGGCATGGGCCTCGTCGATCAGGGTTCGGTAGCCGTTGACGAGGTCCTGGGCGGTCAGCGGCCGGCCGCCCGGGCCGGCGTTGTTGCCGATGTCGTTGATGCCTTCGAAGAGGATCACGTCCTTGACGCCTGGCCGGCCGAGGGCGTCGTGCCCGAAGCGCTTGAGGGCGCTCACCCCCTGCCACAGGTTGGGGACGTCGGTGAGGACCCGGTTGCCGCCGATGCCGGCGTCGACGACACTCAGCCTCTGCGGTCCCGGTCCGGCTCCCAGCCGACGTCCCAGGAAGTCGGGCCACCGGGTGTAGGTGCCCGTGGAGGAGTGGTAGCCGTCGGTGATGGAGTCGCCGAAGGCGACGACGGTTCCCCTTGCGGTGGGCGACACGACGTCCAGCCCGGCCAGGTAGTACCACGAGGTCGTGGTGGTGCCGAAGGCGGCGGCGCCGTCGTCACCGGTGTGATTGCCGGAGGCGATGTAGGTCGTGTCGAACGCGTCGGAGTGCCAGGTCGACATGCCCGTCGTGCCGGGCACGTAGAGACTGACGAGCAGATTCTGCCCGGCGCTGACGGAGATCGGGACGACGTCGCTGACCGCCTCTTCGCCGGCGGGGATCGTGACGTGGACGGAGTGGCCGAAGGTGACGTTCCGGACGGTGCCGCGCGTCGCCTCTCCGCCGCTCGCCTGCGCGGCCACGTCCACGGCGCCGATGTCCAGCGGGGTGGTGCTGTAGCGGTTGGACAGGGTGATGCGCGCGCCCGAACCTGCGACGCTGCTGTGCACCACCATCCGGATGGTCTGGTCGGTGAAGGACGGGCCGCCCGTCGTCATGCTGGGCGACCAGGCGCTGACCCGGGTGCCCTTGCCGGCCGGGGAAGGCGTGGCGGCGCTCGCCACATCGGCGGTGCTCAGCGGAACGACCGCCAGAACCATGCCCGTCAACGCACCGACCACGGACGCCAAAGACCTGCGACGCGGTCGGCGCCCCGCTGCCCGGCTCTGGTTCTTCTGGGGCATCGTCAGTCTCTCCACTCTGCTCGTGGTCCACGGCGCGCCGGGCTCACCGGCCCTGGCCGGGGTGGTGTGGGGGCGTACGAAGAGGCGTCGTGCGTGCCGGTCCGGCCTCATCCGAGATTGCCCAGCGTGACGGACTCACCGGGGGTGAGGCTGATCTTCCGCGAGGTGCTGCCTGCGACGACGGTCGTGTCGCGGCCACCGACGCTCTTCAGCGTCACCTGGGTGACCTTGCCGTTCTTCCAACTGAGGTCGGCCACGAAGCCGCCGCGGACGCCGACGCCGGACACCGAGCCGGATGCCGCCCACGCGTCGGGCAGCGCGGGCAGCAACTCGACGTGGCCCGGCCGCGAGTAGACCAGCATCTCGATGATCGCGGAGGGGGTGCCGAAGTTCGCGTCGATCTGGAAGATGCCGCGGCCCTGCCCCATGTCCATGATGTCGAAGAGGTTCGGTGCGGTGCCGTTGCTTCCGCCCACCGACGGCTTCAGGTTGTTGACGACCAGTTGGTAGGCCTTCTCCGCGTTCTTCAGCCGGGCCCAGCACAGGCTGCGCCAGGCGTTGGCCCAGCCGTAGCTGTTCATGCCGCGGGCGGTCAGGAGGGCGGTCGCGCCGGCGAGGACGTCCTTCGGCGTGGAGTCGTCCGGGCGGATCCGGTCGCCGGGGAAGAGGCCGATGAGCGGGGAGAGGTGCCGGTGTGTGGTCTCGCCGAGGTTGTCGGGCGACATCCACTCCTCCAGCCAGCCGGTCTTGGGGCTGACCACGGGCAGGTACAGGCGCTGGCGCAGACCGTCGATGGTCGCGCTGTAGGAGGTGTCCCTGCCGAGCACCCGCGTTGCGGTGTGGTAGTTGCCGAAGAGGTTCCACACCAGTTCCTGGGCGTAGGTGATGCCCTTGGCGTCCAGCGGACCCTGCTCGGGCGACCAGTCGCTGTCGGCGACCAGGACCTCGCGTGAGGCTCCGGAGGCGTCGGTGACGGTCGTGGTGATGAGGCGGGCCTCCCAGAACTCCACGGCGCCCTTGACGAGAGGGTAGATCTTTTCCAGGTAAGCGCGGTCCTGCGTGTACTCGTAGTGCTCGAACAGGTTTTGGCAGAGCCAGGCGTTGCCGGCCGGGTGCCACCACCAGCCGCCTCCGCCGTAGGGGTTGGTGGAGATGGCCACGGTCCAGCCGGCGATCCTGCCGCTGGAGTTGCGGTACCTGTTGGTCGCGCTGTTGAACAGCCGCCGGGTGACGTCCGTCCAGGACGGTAGCTGCGCAAGGCAGTAGTCCGTGAAGGCGTCGAAGCAGTCGGACAGGCCGGCGCGGTCGGCCATCCAGTAGTTCATCTGGAGGTTGATGTCCGTGTGGTAGTCGCCCATCCAGTCCGGGTCGTTGCCGTCCAGCCATGGGCCCTGCAGGCCCATCGGAAGGCTGCCACGCGACCCGGAGATCATCAGGTAGCGGCCGAACTGCAGGTAGGCCGCCTCGAGTTCGGGGTCGGGCACGTTGTCCCGGTAGCGGGCCTGGACTCGTTGCCAGGTGTCCAGCTTGCGCTGTGCCGCGGACGACGTACCGAGGTTGATGTCCAACTGTTCGAACACCGGGCGGAAGTCGGCGACATGGGTGTGCAGCAGGGTGCTCGCCGAGTGTCGGGCCGCGTTGAGGACCTTGGTCCGTGCCAGGCGCTCCGGATCCACGGACGGGTCGCGGAACCCGGCCGCCGCGTCGGGCGCGTAGTCGGTGCCGCCACTGACGACGACGGTGAGGTCCTTGCAGCCGGTGAAGGAGATCGACGTACCGTTGACGGCGATCCTGCCGGTGCCGCTGTAGGCCGTGACGGCGGCGCCGTACTTCAGCCCGTTGGCGAGGGCGGCGCCGAACGAGAGACAGCGCCCGGCGCTGTCGGCGGTGGTGGACTCGCCGTGGGTGCCCGCCAGGGAGACGGTACCTGTGTAGCTGCCGCCGCCCTGCTGGGAGAAGTGCAGGACGATGACGTCGTCGGGGCGGCTGGCGAAGATCTGCCGCTGGTAGGTGGTGCCGGAGAAGCCGTACGAGGCACCGACGAGGCCCTGGGCCAGGTCGAGGGAGCGACGGTAGTCGTTGACGGAGCCCAGGTCGTGCCCGGGGATGTCGACGGTGAGCTCGGCCAGCAGGGTCAGGGAGCCGAAGTCTCCGCGGCCGTAGGGGAACTGGCCGTCGGCCTGCAAAGTGTCGTTGAGGCCACCGGTCCACAGGGTGGCGTCGGTGATCGTCAGCAGTTCGCTGGAGGGGTCGTTGCCGGCGAGCGCTCCGAGGCGCCCGTTCCCGACCGGCAGTCCTTGCCGGATCATCGAGTCGGGGGAGCCGGGAGCCTGCCACCAGAGCCGGTTCTCGGCGGCGGCGGCCGCGGACAGCAGCGGCGAGGTGGTGGGGCGGACGGGGGCCGCCGAGGCGGTGAAGGCGGGCAGACCGCCGAGGGCGGCGGCCGCGCCGGCCGTGGCGGCGAGAGCGAGGAACCCCCTGCGGCTCGGCGGGCGGTCGTGTGATGCGGTGTGCTGGGTGTCCACGATGTGCACTCCAGGTCCGGGGAACGGCGCATGCGGGAACGACGGATGTGGGCCGTCGGGTGTTGTGCGGGGCGAATACGGCGGACGTGGGCACGCCCGGTCGTTGTGGGACCGTGCCGGGGGGCTGGGACGGTCCCGGGTGGCGGGGCCCCGGTCCGTGTCACCACGGGGCCCCGCGGAGGGATCAGGCGGACTTGGGTACGTCGATCCTGTCGATGTCAGGGGAGTAGTCCCAGCCGCTGTCGAACGTGATGCTGTTGGAGCCCGCCTTCAGGGCCAGCTGGACGCTGACGGTTTCGACCGTGCCCCAGTCGCCCGTGGACGGGAACGCGAGGCGGGTGCCGTTGCCGCTGTTGGAGTAGACGGTCACCGAGCGCGGGTCGCCGCTGACGTAGGCGACCTTGACGGTGTAGATGCCGTCCTTCTTCACCGTGATGTCGTTGAACTGCAGCTTGCTGTCGAGGTAGAGGTTGCCGACCTTCTTGCCGCCGGAGCAGGAGCCGCACGTGGCGACGGAGGCGTTGCCGGTCAGGGTGTTGTTCGCGGACTCGGCCTCGTAGCCGGTGGTGTCCAGCGGTGCGCCGCCGGGCCTGACGGTGAACAGCCGTGAGCCGTGCGCGGGCAGCGCTGCGGTGATCTTGTTCTTGTACGTCCCGAGGTTCTGGTGCTTCCACAGATCGCGTACGGAGGCCGCGCCCGTGAAGCCGAAGGACGCCCAGTTCGCGGTGACGGAGGCCGGCGAAGCGCCGAGGTTGAACAGGGCCACGGTGTAACTGCCGTCGGAGTTCGCGGCTCCCCAGACCTGCTGGTCGCCCATCGGGGTGACGGGACGCGCGACGGGCGAGTTGTTCTGGTCGACGGCGATGACTTCCTGGTTGGTCAGCAGGGAGAGACCGTAGTCGTCCAGCTTGGTGAGGTCGTCACCGGTGAACAGGGGTGATTTGTTGATGGCCCACAGGGTCATGTAGCTCTGCCGTTCGGCGTTGGTGAGGCCGTCCATGGCCCCGTTGCCGACGTCGATCGCGTCGAGGTCGTTCCAGCCGCCCGGGCCTGCCTTGCTGCTCCACGCCGGGGCGTCGTTCCACCGGTCGTTGACCGAGTTCTCCCAGGTGACCAAGGTGTCGCAGTAGCACTCCACGTCGGTGTCGATGCGCCAGCCGTCGGAGTACTTCTTCCAGTCCGCGGCGTGGCCGATGTCGAGCGACCAGGAGAGCTCGAGGTGGATCGGGCGCCCGGTGGCGGCGATGGCCTGGTGCCAGGCGGCGACGTCCGCGACGTTGTCGTAGTCGTCACCGGACTTGAACGAGCCCGGACCCACCCCGTCCAGCTTCAGGAAGTCATAGCCCCAGTCCGCGAACATCTGCGCCTGGGAATCGACGTACTTCTGCGCGCAGGGGTTGCCGAAGTTCAGCTTGTAGGCGCTGTCCCAGCCGTTGGTGGTGCGCAGGTCCGGGTAGACGACGTCCGCGGTGGTGCAGCCGGGGGCGTTCCGGACCGGCACCTTGCCGTCGCCGTACGCCCCCTTCTCCAGGCCGACGGGCAGGTAGATGCCGGCCTTGAGGCCCTTGGAGTGGATGTGGTCGGCCACCGACTTCATGCCGTGCGGGAATCGGACCGGGTCGGGCGTCTGCCGGCCGTACTGGTCGTACCCGGGTGTCCAGTTGTCGTCCATCCACCAGCCGGCGTCGATGTTGACGTGGTCGTAGCCGTACTTCTTCAGGGTGGTGGAGAGGGCGTCCGTCTGCTTCAGGACGTTCGCCTCGGTGAGGTAGCTGTAGTCGCCGGTCGGGTTCAGGCCCGGGTACTTGGAGGACTGCATGCTCCAGCTCGACCAGCCCATGTACGGCTTGGCCGCCACGCCGGAGGTGGCGTCCACGGTGGCCGCAGCGGAGGTGACGGCCGCGGTCGCGGACGGGGCGGGGGCGGCCGTGGCCTGGGGGGCCGAGACGGGGACGGCTGTGGTGAGTCCGGCCGTGACGGCCAGGACCAGCAGGGCTCTGTACGAGGATGACCGCATGGGCCGGGGCCTCCTGATGGTGGGAAAGGCGGAATCGCACGGTTGTGCCCGGTGGGGGGCGGGCGTTGTTCCGGGCAGGGGACGGCGTTGTTCCGGACGAGTCGCCGGGGGAAGCGGCCGGGCGACCGGCCGCCGGGGCGTCGGGCAGGCGGCTCAGCCCTCGCCCGAGCCGATGGTGAGCCCGCTGACGACGTCTCGCCGCAGCGCGCGGTGCATCAGCGGCCTGAGGATCGCGATCATGACAAGTACCTGCCGCGATGGGGCCGGAGGTGGTGAGGTACGAGCCCTTGGGGCCGGTCGGTGCGAAGATGACCGGACGGTTGTCACCCGTCTCGGTCCCCACCGCCGAGCAGCCCCTGGTAGACGGTTCGGCGGCCGGGTCGTGGGGCGGTCCGAGGGCGGCTGTGCAGCGTCATTGCTACTCCTCGTACGTGTCTGATCCGATGAAGGACTGGATCGCGGTGGCGGCGGCGCCACGCGCCCACTCCTCGAAGGGCAGGGGACGCGTCATCACGTCGCAGTGCGAAGCGGTACCGAAGGCCGACGCGGCGTACGCGTCCCGGATGCTTTCGGCGAAAAGGTCGTAGGCGGCCAGGCCCTCCCCGGAGATGATCACCCGCTCGGGACCGAGGAGGTTCACCAGGGAGCCGATGGCCTTGCCGATGGCTTCACCGGCCCGCGTGTAGACCGCTCTGACACCGGGCTCTCCGCTGTGCGCCAGGTCCAGTGCCTCGGCTGCGGCGGTCACGTGCTTGCCCGTGGCCTCGCGCACTGCGCGGAGTATCGCGGGGTCCGCCGCGATCGCCTCCACGCACCCCCGGTTGCCGCAGTGGCAGAGGGGGCCGAGCGGGTCGATGGACAGATGTCCGATCTCGCCGGCCACGCCGTGCGCCCCCGAGACCACCCGTCCGTGCACCACCAGACCACAGCCGATGCCGGCGCCCACGGTCACCAGGGCGAAGTTCGAGAGCCCGACCCCGGCCCCGAACCAGTGCTCGGCGACCGTGAACGCCCGCACGTCGTTGTCGACCGTGACCGGCAGCCCGGTCGCGGTCCCCACGACTTCGGCGAGCGGTACGTCCCGCCACTCCAGGAAGGGCGAGTAGCGGACCACACCGTTCGCGCGGTCCACGTCCCCCGAGATCGCGATGCCCAGCCCCCGCACCGGTACCCCGAATCCGTCGGCCTCCGTGAGCAGTTCCTGCACCAGCGCGGTGAGGGCGGGGAGAACCGTTTCCGGCTCGCGGCCCGTGAGCCGCACGTGCCGGGAGATCCGGATGCGGCAGCACAGGTCGGCCAGCACGGCGATGATCTCGTCACCCGTCACCTTGATCCCGATGAACAGTGCCCTCCCGGCGTCCACCCACACCAGGCCGGCCGGACGTCCCACAGCGGGCCGCGCCCGTTCGTCCACGCCCTCGACCAGGTAGCCGAGCTCCATCAGCGGGCGCACCGCCTTGGTGATGGCGGCCGGGGAGAGCCTGGTGCGCCGCGCCGTCTCGGCCCGGGTGAGCGGACCGTGCGAGAGCAGCGTGGTGAAGACCAGGGAAGCGGCCGGCGTCATCGCCGGTACCGCCTCAGGGGAGGGGGTCGAGCGCATGGCCGGAAACCTAGGGACGTTCTTTTTCACTGTCAATGAAAAAAGCAAGCTTCTTTTGAAGAACCCGCGTCGACCGCCAGGAGCCTGGAAAACACAGACGTCAGCCGTGTGTTGACACGTGATCGAAGGCAGGGTTGGCTGCACACAACTTCTGCGCGGCACTCCGCGAAGGTGAGGATCAAGGTGCCGACCCAAGGCCTCCCAGACAGGTACATTCTTCCCGTCGGCCCCGGCCGCCCTGGCCTTCTCGGCCAAGGCGCCGGCCGCCGAGGGAGGGGACCTGTCCGTCGTCACCGACACGATGAGGAACAAGGTCTTCCACCCTCCCGGGACCGCGGCAACGGCGCCGCCCCGCAGGACGCGCCGGAGCCGCTGCTCGAGGCGTACTGCGCCGGCGAGGCGGGCGACTCCGTGTTCACGGACAGGCGGGACAAGAGCAGGACGCTGCTCGCGAAGAGCTGAACCACCGACGGCAACCGGTTGTCCGGGCGCCGGACGCGGCCCCGGCCCGGGGGCGTCCGGCGGACCGGCCCCTTGGAAAGGACTCTGCATGCCTGACACCACCGCGCGGATCGTGAATCTGCGCGCGGCCGGCACCTCACTCGTCGTGGAGCTCGCCGAGCCGGTGCCCAGAGTCCTGCACTGGGGAGCCGATCTGGGCGACCTTCCGGAGGACGGCCTGGCGGCGCTCGCGCTGACCGGCGAGCCCGCCGTGCTGAACAACTCCATCGACATCCCGCGCCGGTTCACCATCTGGCCCACCGAGGCGGACGGCTGGTCCGGAACCCCGGCCCACCAGGGCCATCTGGCCGGTGCCGCCGCCGCTCCACGGCTGCGCCTGGCCGAGGCGTCGTACCGCCCGCAGGACGAGGGCGGGGAACTGGCCCTGGACCTCACCGACCCCGGAGCCGGACTCGACGTCACCGTGACCTACCGTCTGGAGCCCTCCGGCGTCCTGGGCGTGCAGACGCGGATCGGCCGCCGGCCGGACGCCGCCGCCCAGCCGTACGACCTCGCGCAGGTCACCACCATGCTGCCGCTGCCCCGCCGGGCCGCGGAGATCCTGGACTTCACCGGCAAGTGGAGCCGGGAGCGGTCCCCGCAGCGCCGCCCGCTGGGCTTCGGCACGTACGCCCGCGAGGTGCGGCGTGGCAAGCCCGGCCTGGACTCGCCGTACCTGGTCACGGTCGGCGTGCCGGGGTTCGGTTTCCGCCAGGGCGAGGTGTGGGGCGTACACCTCGCCTGGAGCGGCGACCAGCGGTATCTGGTCGAGCAGTTGCCGGAGGGCGCGGGCACCCATGCCGCGGTGCTCGGCGGCGGCGAACTGCTGCGGCCCGGGGAGATCCGGCTCGCTCCCGGTGACTCGTACACCACTCCGGTGTGCCACTTCACCTGGTCCGACGAAGGACTCGACGGACTCGCGGACCGTTTCCACGCCCTGCTGCGCTCCCGGCCCGCCCACCCGCGCACCCCCCGCCCCCTGATCCTCAACAGCTGGGAGGCGGTGTACTTCGACCACGACCTGGACCGGCTGCTGCGGCTGGCCGACAAGGCCGCCGAGGTCGGTGTCGAGCGTTTCGTGCTCGACGACGGCTGGTTCCGCGGGCGCCGCTCGGACCACGCCGGACTGGGCGACTGGACGGTGGACCCGGTGGTGTGGCCCGAGGGGCTGACGCCACTGGTCGACCATGTCCGCTCGCTCGGCATGGAGTTCGGGCTGTGGGTCGAGCCCGAGATGGTCAACCTGGACTCCGACCTGGCCAGGGAGCACCCCGACTGGGTGCTCGGCCCGGCGCGCGGCGTCGGTCCGTCGTCCCGGCACCAGCACGTCCTGGACCTGGCCAACCCGCAGGTGTGGGACTACCTGCTGGGCGCGCTGGACGCCCTGGTGAAGCAGTACGGCATCGCCTATCTGAAGTGGGACCACAACCGGGAGCTCCACGAGGCGGTGCACGGTCCCGCCGACCGCCCCGTCGCGCACGCCCAGGTACTCGCGCTCTACCGGCTGATCGACGCCCTCAAGGAACGCCACCCCGATCTGGAGATCGAGAGCTGCGCCAGCGGCGGCGGCCGGGTGGACCTGGGCATCCTGGCCCGTACCGACCGGGTGTGGGCCTCGGACTGCAACGATCCGGTGGAGCGCCAGGCCATCCAGCGGTGGACGGCGCAACTGCTGCCCCCCGAGCTGATCGGCGCCCACGTCGGGGCCGCGACCAGCCACACCACCGGCCGGGTCAGCTCCGACAGCTTCCGGCTGACCACGGCCCTGTTCGGACACGCCGGCATCGAACAGGACATCACCCGCTGCACCCCGGAGGAACTCGCCCGGCTCACCGCCTGGGCAGCGCTCTACCGCGAACTGCGTCCCCTGCTGCACGGCGGCCGTACGGTCCGCGCCGACCTCGCCGGCGAGGCGACCCTGCTGCACGGGGTCGTCGCGCACGACGGGTCGGCGGCGCTCTACTGCTGGGCCCGGGTGGCCACCTCCCCCGAGGGGCAGTCCGGGCGGGTGCGGTTGCCGGGGCTCGCCGCCGAGGCCGGTTACCGGGTACGGGTCCGCACCGAACTGGGGCTTCCGTCCTTCCACCAGACCTCCGGCCCGGCGTGGCTGACGGCCGCTCTCGACGACTGGCTGACGCTGCCCGGTGCGGTGCTCACGGTGGCCGGACTGCCCATGCCGAACCTCAACCCGGACCAGGCGCTGCTGCTGGAGGTGCGGCGCACCGACGGTCAGTGACAGGCGTGCGGTCCGGGGGTGACCCTGGTGACAGGTCTCCCCCGGGCCCTCGACGTGGCGCCCGCCCGCAGGGCACAGTGCTGCTCGTACTCGTCAGTACGTTCACGCGTCAGTCACGCAGAGCACCGACAGGGAGCGCCCGTGTCCAACTGGGTCGGCCGGACCGCCGTCGAGATCGCCGCCGCCGTACGGGAGAAGCGGGCCACCCCGCGCGAGGTGGTGGCCGAACACCTCGCGCGCATCGAGGAGTTGGACGGCCGCGTCGGCGCCTTCCGCCTGGTGCGCGCTGAGGCGGCGCTCGCCGAGGCCGACGAGGTCGCGGCGCGCGCGGACCTGGCCGACCTGCCGCTGGCCGGTGTTCCCGTGGCGGTGAAGGACAATCTGGCGGTGCGCGGCGAGTCGACCCGCAACGGCTCGGCCGCGACCCCCGACGCGCCCGCCGAGCAGGACCATGTCACGGTGGCCCGACTGCGCGCGGCGGGCGCGGTGGTGGTCGGTCTGACGAACGTGCCGGAGCTGTGTGTCTTCGGCACCACGGAAGGAGTGCACGGGACCGCGCGCAACCCGTGGGACCTCACGCGCACGGCGGGCGGCTCCTCCGGCGGCAGCGCGGCGGCGGTGGCCGCCGGGATGGTGCCCGTCGCGCTCGGCAACGACGGCATGGGGTCGCTGCGCATCCCGGCCGCCAACTGCGGACTCGTCACCCTCAAGCCGGGGCGCGGGACGGTCCCGGCGGGGATCGGCAACGGCGACTGGTTCGGGATGTCGGAGAACGGGCCGCTGGCGACGACGGTCGAGGACGCACGGCTGGTGTTCGACGTCCTGGCGGGGACGGCGCAGGATCATGTGCCGGGAACCGCGCCGCGCAGGATCGCGCTCTCCCTGCGCAGCCCGCTGCTCGGCGTCACGGTGAGCCGCCCGTACGCGGACGCGGCGCGCGCGGCGGCCGCGCTGCTGTCGAGGGCGGGGCACGACGTGCGCCCGGACGAGCCGCCGTACCCCTGGTGGCTGGGCATGACGTCGCTGGCGCACTGGACGGCGGGTACGGCGGTCGACGCCGAGGGCCTCGATCCTCGGCGGCTGGCCCGGCGCACCCGGGTGCACGCGGCGGTGGGGCGCCGTTTCGTGGGCGGCGTCAGGTCAGGAGACCGCCGTGAACGACTGCGCCGGCTCCTCGAACCGTTCTTCGGCGCGCACGACGTGCTGCTCACCCCCACGCTCGCCCGCCGCGGCCCGGTCGCCGACGGCTGGCACGAGCGCGGCTGGCTGCGCAACGTGCTGACGAACACCGCCTACTCCCCCATGACACCGCCGTGGAACCTCACGGGCTGGCCCGCGATGTCGGTCCCGTTCGACACCCTTCCCAACGGCGCGCCCTGCGCGGTGCAGCTGGTGGGGCGGCCGGGCGCGGAGCGGGAACTGCTGGACGTGGCGGCCCAGTTGGAGTCCCTCCGGCCCTGGCGGCGCACCGCGCCGCTGGGCGGGGGCCCTGCCGCGCGCTCCGAGCCGGCCGGCTGAACGTCCGTCTTACCGGTTGGACTTCGCGACGCTGATGTCACCGAGCGCCGACTCCGGGTCGCGCTCGATGGCCAGGTCGCCGAGGGACACGATGCCCACGGGCTCCCCGTTCTCGACGACGGGGACACGGCGCACGGAGTGCTCGCGCATCAGCCGTACCGCGCTGTCCAGTTCGTCCTCGGGGCTCACGGTGACCAGGTCGCCGCTGCACGCGCGCCCCACCGTGGTCTCCCGCGGGTCCGCTCCCTCCGCGACCGTGCGCACCACCAGGTCGCGGTCGCTGACCAGTCCGCGCAGCCGGTCCCCCTCCGTCACGAGGACGGCGCCGATGTTCTGGTCGCGCATCACCTGGGCGACGGTCGCCACCGGGGTCTGCGGTTCGACCGTCACGGGTGCGGCGGTCATGACGTCGCGTACGTGCTGGGCCATCATGTCTCCCTTCGCGCATCGCCGCGGTGCCGGTCACCGCGGTCGGCCGCCGGGTACCCGGCGAACCCGGCGCCTCACCCGGTCGTTCCGGCCGGTACGCACTTGGGCGCCCTCGACGCCGCGCCGCGGACGCCGTCGGTCCGTTTCCCCGCGCCGTCCCTGGGGACTCGGTCGGCAAGCGCCGTGAGGCCCCGGCGACATGAGGCCCGGCGCGCTCGAGGATGCAGAAGGAAGATGAACTGTCGTGACCGCACAGCCAAGTGAGAAGCCCGTCGTCCGCCCGCCCGAGACCGGCTGGGCCCAGGCCCGCCGACCCCGTGAGAACGGCCTGCGCACCTGCGTGCCGGCCGTCGACGACGGGAAGAGGCCCTGGCCGCGCCGCGACCAGGAGGGAAACATCGTCCGGGGCGAGGACTGAGGCCGCCCGGCACGACCGGGTGATGTGGCTGCGGCGTACACGCTTCATCGACGCAGGCGTGGGTACCCAGGCGAGGCAAGCGAACGGGAGCGCGGCGTTTTGCCCAGGGGCCCGGGAGGGCCTTCCCCTCCGCGGGCCGTCGCCGCGTGGACGACACGCCCGGAAGGCGGCAACCGCATGAGTGAGAACCCGGTCAAAGGCATGAAGGACAAGGTGGTCGACGCGCTGCGCGGCGACGGGCAGGGCGACGGCGGCATCCCGGGCAGGCCCGGCGCCGAGGCGCCCGAGTCGGCGGAGCCGACCGAGCCGAGGCCGCCGCTGCCGCCCAAGCCGGACCAGGCGACCCCGGCGGCGGTCGGCCCGACCGGCCGTCCCACGGAAGCGGACCCGACGGCGCGGGCCCAGAGCGGCTCCTATCTCACCACCGCGCAGGGCAACCGCCTCCCCGACACGGACCACTCCCTGAAGGCCGGTGAGCGCGGGCCCGTTCTACTGCAGGACCACCACCTGCGGGAGAAAATCACCCACTTCGACCACGAGCGCATTCCCGAGCGGGTCGTCCACGCCCGGGGCGCCGCGGCCCACGGGGTGTTCCAGAGCTACGGCACCGCCGCGAACGTCACCAAGGCGGCCTTCCTGCAGCAGGACGTCGAGACACCGGTGTTCGTCCGGTTCTCCACGGTGCTCGGCTCCCGGGGGTCGGCCGACACCGTACGCGACACCCGGGGTTTCGCGACCAAGTTCTACACCGGCGAGGGCGTCTTCGACCTGGTCGGCAACAACATCCCGGTGTTCTTCATCCAGGACGCGATCAAGTTCCCGGACGTCGTCCACGCCGCCAAGCCGCACCCCGACCGGGAGATACCGCAGGCGCAGAGCGCGCACGACACGTTCTGGGACTTCGTCACCCTGCACACCGAGGCCACGTTCCACACGATGTGGAACATGTCCGACCGCGGCATTCCGCGCTCCTTCCGGATGATGGAGGGCTTCGGCGTCCACACGTTCCGGCTGGTGAACGCGGAGGGCGCCACCACGCTGGTGAAGTTCCACTGGAAGCCGAGGCTCGGCGTGCACTCCCTGGTGTGGGAGGAGGCCCAGCTCATCGGCGGCACGGACCCGGACTTCCACCGGCGGGACCTGGCCGACGCGATCGAGGCGGGCGCGTATCCGCAGTGGGAACTGGGCATCCAGACGTTCCCGGACACCCCCGAGCAGACCTTCGAGGGCATCGATCTGCTGGACCCGACGAACATCGTTCCCGAGGAACTGGCGCCGGTGCAGCCCGTCGGCCTGCTCACGCTCAACGCCAACCCGACGAACTTCTTCGCCGAGACCGAGCAGGTCGCCTTCCACCCCGGCCACCTCGTGCCCGGCATCGACATCACCGACGACCCGCTGCTGGCCGGCCGCCTCTTCTCCTACCTGGACACCCAGATCACCCGCCTGGGCGGCCCGAACTTCGCGCAGATCCCGGTCAACCGCCCGCACGCCCCGGTGAACGACATGCTGCGCGACGGCATGCACCAGACCGCCGTGCACACCGGAGTGGCGCCCTACCGGCCCAACTCCCTCGACGGCGGCTGTCCCTTCACGGCGGGCGCGGGCGACCACGCGTACGTCGAGACCCCGGTGCGGATCCCGGAGGCGACGAAGACCCGGACGGCACCGGCCTCCTTCGCGGACCACTTCACCCAGCCGAGGATGTTCTGGCTGAGCCTGAGCCCGGTGGAGCGGGAACACCTGGTCGCCGCCTACACCTTCGAACTCGGCAAGTGCTACGAACAGGCCGTCAAGGAACGAGGGCTGCAGGTCCTCGCCAACATCGACCCCGAGCTGTGCGAACAGGTCGCCGCCGGCCTCGGTCTGCCCGCCCCCGAGGCCACCGCGCCGATCGTCGCCGTCGACCCCAGTCCCGCCCTGTCGCAGGTGGGCCAGACCTGGCCGCTGGACGGGCGCGTCATCGGCGTCGTCACCGACGGCAGCACCGACCTGGACGGTCTGCGCGCGGTGCGGGAGGCGGCGTTCACCGCGGGCATGGTGCCCCTGATCATCGCGCCCACCGGCGGAAAGCTCGACCCGGACGGCGAGCCCGTCACCGTCCAGCGCAGCTTCGCCACCGCCCGGTCCGTCGAGTACGACGCCGTGCTGGTGGTCGGCGCCCCGGCGCCCGCCCCCGACGCGTACGGCGCGCGCGACGCCAAGGCCGGGGAGCCGGGAGCCGACGGCAGCGTCGATCCCCGGGTGCTGCTGCTGCTCTCGGAGGCCTTCCGGCACGGCAAGGCCATCGGCGGCTGGGCCGGCGCCGAGGCCGCGCTCCGGGCGGCCGGTGTGCCCACGGACGCCGCCGGTGTCGTCACCGCGGAGTCCGGCTCCGGCGCGCTGGAGCAGATCACCGGGCTGCTGACCAAGCACCGCGTCTGGGAGCGGTTCGCCTCCCGCGTGTGACCGTCGTCGGCCCCCACGTCGGTGTGTCGAACCGGGAGCCCCGGGGACTCGGACCGGGAGCCCGGTACGCGGAAGGCCGGTGCCGACCCGGCATGCGGCAAGACCTCAGGAGCAGAACATGCGAGCACTGACCTGGCAGGGCCGACGCGACGTCCGCGTGGAGACCGTCCCCGACCCCCGGATCGAGAAGCCCGACGACGTCATCGTCAGGGTCACCTCCAGCGGGATCTGCGGTTCCGACCTCCACCTGTACGAACTCTTCGGCCCCTACATCGACCCGGGCGACATCCTGGGCCACGAACCCATGGGCGTCGTCGAGGAGGTCGGGCCGCAGGTTCGCACGCTGAAGCCGGGAGACCGGGTGGTCATCCCGTTCAACGTCTCATGCCGTGACTGTTTCATGTGCAACCAGGGCCTGCACTCGCAGTGCGAGACCACGCAGGTCCGGGAGCGCGGCACCGGCGCCGCCCTGTTCGGGTACACCAAGCTGTACGGGCAGGTGCCCGGCGGGCAGGCGGAGCTGATGCGGGTGCCGTTCGGCGACAAGCTGCCCATCAAGGTGCCCGAGGGACCGCCGGACGACCGGTATGTGTACTTGTCGGACGTCCTGCCGACCGCCTGGCAGGCCGTGGAGTACGCGGCGGTGCCCGAGGGCGGCAGCGTGGCCGTCCTGGGACTCGGGCCCATCGGCGACATGTGCACCCGTATCGCCCGGCACCGGGGCGCCGGTCTGGTCATCGGCGTGGACCTGGTGGACGAGCGGCTGGAACGCGCCGCGGCGCACGGGGTGACCTGCTTCGACCTGCGCCGGCACAGCGGCAAGGACCTGACCGAGGCCGTGCGGGAGCTGACCGGCGGGCGGGGACCGGACGCCGTGATCGACGCCGTCGGCATGGAGGCGCACGGCGCGCCGTTCGCCAAGGCCGCGCAGTGGCTGACCGGTCATCTGCCCGACGCGGTGGCGCAGCCGCTCATGGAGCACGCCGGGGTGGACCGGCTGGGCGCCCTGCACACGGCGATCGACCTGGTACGCCGGGGCGGCACCCTGTCCATCTCGGGGGTGTACGGCGGGGCCGCGAGCCCCATGCCCCTGCTGACCATGTTCGACAAGCAGATCCAGGTGCGCATGGGCCAGGCGAACGTCTGGAACTGGGTGGAGGACATCCTGCCCCTGCTCACGGACGAGGACCCGCTCGGTGTCGACGGCTTCAAGACCCACGCCATGCCGCTCGAGGACGGCCCCAAGGCGTACGCGATGTTCCAGGCCAAGGAGGACGGGATGGTCAAGACCCTCCTCAAGCCGTGACCATCCCCGCGAACCGAGCCGACCGAGCCCGAGGTGACGTACCCATGCCGACGACGGAACTGTCGACCGACGATCTGCGCGACATCGCCGAGCGGCTCACCGCCGAAGCGGACGCGCTGCGCGTGGAGCTCGCGGCGGCCGAGGCGCAGATGTCCGCCCTGTCCGCGGACTGCGACCTGGACGCGGGCGACGCGAGCGCCAAGACGACCGCCCTGGAGCGCCTGCGCACGGACACCGAGCGCGCCCGGACGCTGCTGGACCGGATCCTCGCCACCCTGTCCCGGGTGGGGGCGCCCGGCTTCGGCCGGTGCACGGCCTGCGGCGGGGAGATCGGGCGCGACCGTCTGCTGGCGGTTCCGCACACGGACCTCTGCATCGCCTGCGCGCGGACGGGGGCGGACGCCGGGATGTGAACCCGGCGTCCGCACGCCCGGTCGCCCGCTGTGCCCGTGGGCGTCGCCAGAGCCCTCAGACGTCCCGCTGCTCCAGCGGCCGTGTGGCCGGGCCCTGCAGGACGCGTCCGTCGACGTCGAAGCGGGAGCCGTGACAGGGGCACTCCCATGCCTGCTCGGCGCGGTTGAAGGCGACCAGGCAGCCCAGGTGGGTGCAGCGCGCCGACACGGCGTGCAGCCGCCCTGCGTCGTCCCGGGACACGGCGCACACGTGGCCGCCGACGCGCAGCACCGCGCCGTCTCCCGGAGCCAGCTCGTCCACCGAGCCTCCGCCCGTGAACGGTGCCAGGCGGTCCCCCACGAAGTGCTGGGCGACCTTCGCCTGGTACTTCAGGAAGGCGGGCGCCTCGCGCAGGACGGTGCCGACCCGGCGCGGGTCGTACAACCGCGTCCACGGCGGCTCGCGGCCGTCGATCAGCGCGGACAGCAGGAGTCCCGCCATGACACCGCCGCTGAGGCCCCAGCCGCCGAAGCCGGTGGCGACGTAGGTGTGGTGGCTCGCCGCGTGCAGGGGCCCGACGAGCGGCACGGTGTCCGAGGAGTCGTTGTCCTGGGTGGCCCAGCGGTGCCTGAACTCCAGCGGCCCGAAGTGCCCGGTGGCCCAGTCGGCCAGCCGGGCGAGGTGTTCCCCGGTGTCGGAGGTGCCCGGGGTGAAGTGCTCACCGGTCACGACCAGCAGACGCGTCCCGTTCTGGTAGGGAGTGGTGCGGACGGACCGTGTGTTCTCCTCGGGGGTGATGTACATGCCCCGCGGCGCGCGACCGGCGTCGATCGGTGCCGTCAGCACGACCTCGCGGCGCGGCGAGAGCCGGGCGAAGAGCATCGCCCGGTCGAAGATCGGGTAATGGGTGGCCACCACGACGTCCCGCGCCGTGACCGTGTGCCCGTCCTCGGTGGTCAGCCGGCACGGCTCCCCTTCGTGCAGCCCGACCACGCGGGTGTGCTCGTACAGTTGCCCGCCACCGCGCACCAGCGCCTCGGCGAGCGCGAGGAGGTACTTGCGCGGATGGAACTGCACCTGTTCGGCCACCCTGACCGCGCCGGCCACGGGAAAGGGCAGGTCCGTCTCGGTGACGAACTCCGCGGGCAGCCCGGCCGCCCGGGCCGCCTCCGCCTCGGCGCGCAGCTCGGGCACGCGGTCCTGGTCCGTCGCGTAGGTGAACGCCGGTGCCGTCTCCCATTCGCAGTCGATGCCGAGCTCGTCCACCAGTTCGGCGGCGTGACCGATCGCCTCCATCTGGGAACGGCCGTACAGCCGCGCGCCGTCCTCGCCCCGGGTGTGACGCAGCCGCTGGTAGACGAGGGAGTGCAGCGCGGTGAGCTTGGCGGTCGTGTGCCCGGTGACACCCTCGGCGAGCCGGCCGGCCTCCAGCACGGCGACGCTGCGGCCGCCCCGCGCCACCTCCCAGGCGGTGCTCAGGCCCGCCATCCCGGCCCCGACGACGGCCACGTCGACGGTGATGTCCTCGGTGAGGGCCGGCCGGGGAACTCCGGGCGCCGATTCGATCCAGTACGACGTCTGCATGCCGCTGTGGTCGCTCATGGGGGTCCGGGTTCCCCGGGCGGGTCCGTCGAAGCGTGGCCGGTCAGGGCAGCGGTGTGCCGCCGGTGGCGTTGACGATCTCGGCGGTGATGTAGCTCGCGTGCTGCGAGGCGAGGAAGACGTAGGCGGGGGCCATCTCGGCGGGCTGGGCGGGCCTGCCCAGGGGCGCCTGCTTGCCGAACGTCGTGGTGTCCGGGAGCGTGGCCGGGATCAGCGGGGTCCACACGGGCCCGGGGGCCACGGCGTTCACCCGGACGCCGTCGGAGGCGACCATCTGTGCCAGGCCCTGCGTGAAGGTGACGATGGCGCCCTTGGTGGTGGCGTAGTCGAGCAGGTGCGGACTGGGCTTGTACGCCTGGACGGACGTGGTGTTGATGATCGATCCGCCGGGCGGGATGTGCGGCAGCGCCTTCTTGCACAGCCAGAACATCCCGTACAGGTTCGTCCGCATCACCCGGTCGAACTGTTCGGTGGTGATGGCCTGGATGCCGTCGGACTGGGCCATCTGGTAGGCCGCGTTGTTGACCAGGACGTCGATGCGCCCGAACTCGGCCAGCGCCCGTTCGATGAGCCGGTCGCACTGTTCCTCGTCACGGATGTCGCAGGACACGGGGACCGCCTTGCGGCCGGCGTCCTCGACCAGACGCGCCGTCTCGCGGGCCTCGCCGCTCTCCTGCTCCAGATGGGTGAACAGGACGTCCGCGCCCTCCCGTGCGTAGGCGAGTGCGACGGCACGCCCGATTCCGGAGTCGCCGCCGGTGATGACGGCCTTCCGGTCCGTGAGGAGACCGCTGCCGCGGTACGACTCCTCGCCGTGGTCCGGCGGCGGGTCCATCGGGCCGGTCCAGCCCGGATGCGGCTGGTCCTGCTGGGGGAACTCCGGCTGGGGATGCTGCTTTCCGGGGTGCTGTGGTGCGTTGTCGTTCACGCTGCGCCGAGTCCCCCCGGCGGGCGGGTCGACACATGCACAGATTAATCGAACACCTTAGCGATGAGCATTTGTTCGATCGTTCGATTGCGGCCGTTCGCTCCAGCCGTCCCGGCGCCGCCCCTACAGCGCCCGGTACATGACGTGCAGCCCCACCCTTCCCAACCGGGGATGGTCGTACGCCTCCGGGATCGTGCCGACGATCTCGAAACCCAGGGACGTCCACAGCGCCACCGCGGGATTGCTCTCGACGACCGCGTTGAAGACCATGCCCCGGTAGCCCTGGGCCTTCGCGGCGGCCAGGATGTACTCGGCGAGGGCACGGCCGATGCCCTGCCCCGCCCGGTCGGGGTCCACCATGAACCCGGCGTTGGCGATACCGGCCGCGGGGCCGCCGTAGTTGGGCGTCACGTAGGCCGAGCCGACGACCGCCCCGGTGTCGTCCTCGGCGACGTACACGCGCTTGGCCGGCGCCATCCACAGGGCGCGGGCCGCCTCCTCACCGGTGTCCGGGTCCCAGGTGTAGGTCTCCCCGGCGGCGACGATGCGGTGCCAGAACGGCCAGATCCGCGGCCAGTCCTCGGCCGCGGCTTGTCTGATCAGCATGGGCGTGAGTCTGGCACGCCCATGCCGTCAGTGATCACGACGGGTCCGGGCGGGTCAGTCCACGCTCGGCAGGATGTGCGGCTCGGCGAGGTCGTCCTCGTAACCGGCCAGCCGGATGGGGGCCGAACGGGCCCACACGTCCAGACTGCCGAGCTTCTTCTCGGTACGACGGCCCCCGCGGTCCATGCGTTCCTTGGGGCGCTGTTCGTGATGCGTCTTCTCCGGTGTCACCGCGCACTCCTTATGTGTCGGGTAACCCTCAGGGACATTCCGGTCCAGTGTTCCGCTGTGCCCTCGACGTCCGGTCGGGTATGAGTGAAAAAAGGGTCGGACGCGGTGGCGCCGGCAACTCGTGCGAGAGCAGGCCGTGGTGACCGGCTTGTCCCGGGACGGACCATGGGTGTGGGTAGGACCCCAAAGGCTGTCCGTACACCCCAGGTTAACCAAATGAGCGCGGCGCCGCTCGATGGGGCTGAAACAACCGTGTAACTGTCTTGAGTCGTACGGCATCATCCCGCAGCGTTTTCCGCCTGTTTGGCAGCGTTCGACACGGTTCGCGGACACCCGTTCGGTTCTCTTCTCGAACTGCCCACCGGTACGGCAGGTGTACGGACCGGCGCGCACGGTGCTCAGTTCAAGTGCCGTTGGCCGGTACGCAAGCTCCTTCTGATCTGCTGACGACCGGCAACGGCTTTTCTCGCGGGAGGACTGACGCATGGAGCTGCGCAGCGTCGAGGAGCTGATGGACCTGCTGCACGCCTGCCGGGGCGCGCGGAACACCCCGGGCGGCCGCGGCCGCCCGGCCGACCTGCACGAACACGCCCTGCAGACCGCCGCCCTGCTGCGCCGAAGTCGCCCCGCGGACAAGGAACTCCAGGTGGCCGGGCTGGTGCAGGGCATCGGCCCGCTGCTGGGGCGGGGCGACGACGTCCGGCATGCCGACCGCGCGGCCGACGCCGTACGGCCGTTGCTCGGCGAACGGGTCTCGCGTCTCGTACGCCTGCACGCGGTCGCCGCACGCTATCTCTCCGCCGTCTCCCCGCGGCGGGGCTCGTCGGCGCAGGGCACCTCGGCCCCGCCCCCGCCCGGCGGGCCGCTCACGCCCGCCGAGGCCGCCGCCTTCGAACACGACCCGCTGGCCGATGACGCGCTCGCCCTGCGCCAGGCGGACGAGGCGGCCCAGGTGGGGGGCCTCGACGCGGGGGTGCTGGAGGACTGGCGGACGGTGCTGGAACTCGTGGCGGCCCGGCACGCGCGGCTGGAGGCCGTCGACTGAGGGCGACACGCCGCGGGGCGCAAGCGGACCGACCGTATCCGGCACCGCCGGCCTGGCCGCGCAGGGCCCGCGCCGTCCGTGCCGTCCCGGCCTTCCTCGTGATCGGCTCCGCTCGGGCACGGGCGCCCCGCCGGACGCCCGTGGACGTTCCCCGCCCGCCCGGAATCCGGGGCTGTCACCCGGCCCGTGCGCCGGGTGCGTAGAAGTGGGCGCGGACGCGGCGCAGCCATGCCTCGACGGCCGTCTCGTCCGGCCGTTCCGGCAGCGCGGGGCGCGCCTCGGCGAAGGCGTTCTCGTAGAAGCGGAGCAGCGGCAGAGCGACCGTCGGGTCGACGGCCACGCGGTCGCCGAACTCGTGGTACTCCTCCGGGTTCTCCAGGCGGATGGTCAGGCGCCCGGTGGTGTACAGCTCCAGGCCCTGGTGGCACAGTCGCTTGAGGTGGCGGGCGTGTTTGGCGGTGCGTCCGCGGGTGTCCGCGGAGAAGGAGCCGTCGCCCCGGGACTCCAGGCGGCGGAACTGCTGGGTGGCGTAGCCGAGGTAGGCGTCGCGGATACGCCTGGCGCACAGGAACGACGTACGGATGCCGATCAGCTCGTCGCCGAGCGGGGTGCGCACCTCGTACAACTCGTCCGGAAGCCACACGAGTTCCATCGCGGTCGGATTGCCGCCGAGGGCGAGCCGGCACCACTTCGCGGCTTCGTGCAGGGTGCGGTCGGGGGCGGTGCCGACGTGGGACTCCTTCGGCGGGTGCAGCCCGTGCAGCCGCTCGGTGGGGGCCGCGAACAGGCCGAGCCGGTCCACGTCGGAGCCCTCGTGGGCGAGCCCGTACGCGGTGGAGCCGACGATGCCGGACAGCAGGAGGTTCGGGACGGTCACGGACGGCCGCCTTCCTTGGTTCTCATGGCTCAGGAGGGGCCCCGGCAGCGAAGAGCCAGGTCATGGCGGCACGTTAGCCATCGAGTCGACATGGCGGCGAACAGTTTTTCGTACGGCCGCCCCCGCGTGGCAGCGGCCGCGGGCTGGTCTCTGACGGTCCGTCATGAGACGGTACGTCGATGACGTCGCCGTACGGGCTCGAGGGCAGGGTGGCCATCGTCACCGGTGGCACGCGGGGCATCGGGAGAGCCGTCGCCGGGGCGCTCGTGCGTGCCGGAGCGCGGGTGTGCGTGACCGCGCGGGACCCGGACGCGGTCCGGCGGACCGCACGGGAACTCGGCGGCGTGGGGCTCGCGGGCAGCGTCGCCGATCCGGCCCACCTGCGGGAGGTCACCGAGCTGGCCCTGCGCGCGTGGGGGCGCATCGACGTCGTGGTCAACAACGCCGCGACCAACCAGCCCCACGGTCCGCTGATGGACGCCGACCCCGACCGCTGGCGGGAGGCGTTCGCCGTGAACGTGGAGGCGCCGCTGCGGCTCGTGCAGTGCGCCTGGCGGGCCTGGATGAGGGAGCACGGCGGCTCGGTGGTCACCGTCTGCACCGAGGGTGCCGCCCATGTGGGACCCCACGTGGGCGCGTACGGCACCAGCAAGGCCGCCCTGCTGCACCTGACCCGGCAACTGGCGGGCGAGCTGGCGCCCGGGGTGCGGGTCAACTCGGTCTCGCCCGGACTGGTCCGCACGGAGATGGCCCGCTTCGTCTGGGAGGGCGACGAGGACGCGGTCGCGGCAGGGCTTCCGCTCGGCCGCATCGGCGAGCCCGAGGACGTGGCGCGGGCCGTGGTGTGGCTCGCCTCGGACGCGGCGAGCTGGGTCACCGGCGCCGACCTGCTGGTCGACGGCGGCACCCGGGTCAGGGCGGCGTACGCCCCGGGGGCCTCGGCCTCCGGGGCGTACGCCGTTCACGACCGGCTGCGGTCATCGGCGCCGCCCCTGTCGTGACGGTGCCGCCCACCCGTCCCGGTCGCCACGGTCGCTCACGGGAACAGCGCGATCCCGGCCGCGATCACCAGCACGATGCACACGATCAGGCCGACCGTGGCCCAGGTTCCCCGGTGCTTCAGCGGAGGCGGCGTACCGCCTCCGCCGCGCGGGCGGTCCTCCGGCAGGACGCAGTCCGGCGGGCGATCGGACATGTAGAACTGTTCGTCGCTCGGGTAGACGTTGCGGGGGTCGCCTGCGGCGCGGGGATCGATCTCATGTGGACTGGACACGGGACCTCCTAGCGCGGTGCTCGTCCAGGACGAGTTTCCGGCCGGCGCCGCATGACGCACCGAGGGCGCCGCGTCACCGCCTCCGGGCCGCTTCCGGGCTCACCACTTCCCCGGCGCGTAGTCCTTCAGGAAGACGCCGTACAGGTCCTCGCCCTGCTCGCCGCGCACAATCGGATCGTATACCCGGGCCGCGCCGTCCACGAGGTCGAGCGGAGCGTGGAAGCCCGCGTCCGCCAGGCGCACCTTGTCCGGGTGCGGGCGCTCGTCGGTGATCCAGCCGGTGTCGACGGCCGTCATCAGGATGCGGTCCTTCTCGAACATCTCCTGGGCGCTGGTGCGGGTGAGCATGTTCAGGGCGGCCTTGGCCATGTTGGTGTGCGGATGGCCCGCGCCCTTGTAGCCGCGGTTGAAGACGCCCTCCATGGCGGAGACGTTCACGATGTAGGTGCGACGGGCCCTGGACGCCGCCATCGCCGGGCGCAGGCGGCTGATCAGGATGAAGGGCGCCGTCGAGTTGCAGAGCTGGACCTCCAGCAGTTCGACGGGCGTGACCTCCTCCACCGTCTGCACCCAGCTGTTGGTGTCGTGCAGGTCGGGGACGAGGCCGCCGGCGTCGATGGCCGTACCGGCCGCGATGCGCTCCAGGGACGCCGAGCCCGAGACCAGCGCGAGGTCGGTGACGTCCTGCGCGGTCAGCGCGCCGCCACCGGCGACGGGCAGCGCGGCCACGGCCCCGGAGCCGAACGTGCCGATGACCTCCGCGGCCGGCAGCTCGCCCGCCGGGAGCGGAGCGGACTCGGCGGCGACCAGTTCGCTGTAGGCGCCCGGGGAGCGGCGCACGGTCTGCGCCGCGTTGTTGATCAGGATGTCCAGCGGTCCCTCGGCGGCGACCGAGTCGGCGAGCGCCACCACCTGGGCCGGGTCGCGCAGGTCGATGCCGACGATCTTCAGCCGGTGGATCCACTCGTCGCTGTCGGGCTGGGCCTTGAAGCGGCGGATCGCGTCGTTCGGGAAGCGCGTGGTGATCGTGGTGTGGGCGCCGTCGCGCAGCAGGCGCAGCGCGATGTACATGCCGATCTTGGCGCGGCCACCGGTGAGCAGGGCGCGCTTGCCGGTGAGGTCGGCGCGGGCGTCGCGGCGGGCCCGGTTCTCGTCGGCGCACCGCGGGCAGAGCTGGTGGTAGAAGTAGTCGACCTCGACGTAGCGGGTCTTGCAGACGTAGCAGGAGCGGGGGCGCCGGAGTATCCCGGCGATCTGGCCCTCCCCGGTCCGCGACGACGGCAGGATGCCCTCGGTCTCGTCGTCGATGCGCTGCGCGGACCCCGTGGCGGTGGCCTCGGTGACGGCCTTGTCATGGGCGGTCTTGGCGGCCCGGCGCTCCTGGCGGCGGCGCTGCTTGACCGTGCGGTAGATGTGGGAGGTCGCGCGGCGCACCTTGACCGCGTCGGGATGGTCGACGTCCAGCTTGTCCAGTTCCTCCAGCACACTGAGGCAGACGGCCAGGCGCTCCGGATCGATGCCGGGGCCGTACGCCACCTCGTCCGGGGCCGCCGAGCCGCCGCCCACGGGGGCGTCCTCTGTCAAGGTCATCGCGCTGCCGTTCCTCACTCACCCGCGCAGCGCTCCGACCGCGCTCGCTTTCGAACGCGGAATTTTACGGAGGGCGGGGGCGGGTCACCAAACCCGCGGTGATCACGTCCGGGCGGGCGAGGTGGCCCGGACCCTCGCAGTCGGCGTGCGACCTCGCCGCCGAGCGCCCCGAGGTCTGTGCGCAGGGGCACCCCGGGACGCACCGAGATCCGCCGCTCACCACCGCGGATGAGGCGTGCTCCCGGCACCGCTCAGGGCACCGGGAGCACGCGCCGCCCCCTTCAGATGCGGCAGGCCGCCAGCAGGGTCTCCATCTCGTCCGGGACCGCCCGGGCCAGGCGCTCCAGGTCGGGTACCGCCCGGCCGTCGGCGACCAGTCCGTAGTGGACGCGGCCGCGGTACGTCGAGATCGCCACCGCCAGGGACTGGCCGCGGGCCAGGGGAGCGAGCGGGTAGACCTCGGCCAGCGGGTTGCCGCCGAGCCTCAGGCCGAGGCTGGGCAGCGGGACGCTGGTGACCAGGATGTCGAACCAGAGCCGCGCGGCCTGGCTGACCAGCGGTCCGCCCAGCCGGTGGCCCAGGGCGGGCACATGGTCGGCGAGCAGCGCGACGGCGCCCGCGCCCCGGTTGGGTCCGGCGTCCTTGTTGCGGTCCATGGCCGTACGGACCGTCCGCAGCCGCTCCAGCGGGTCCGGGTCGGCGACCGGGAGCCGTATCAGGTAGCCGGAGAGCCGGTTGCCCTGTGGGTGCGCGGTGCGCGGCCGGCGCTTGGAGACCGGGATCAGAGCCCGGGGTTCGACGCCCGCGCTGCCGTCGCCGCGCTCGTCCAGCCAGCGCCGCAGGGCGCCCGCGACGACCGCGATCAGCACGTCGTTGACGGTGCCGCCCGCCGACTTGCGGATGCGGTGCACATCGTCGAGGTCGATGGACACGCCGGCCGTGCGGCGGGTGCCGCTGGGCTGGGAGATCAGCGCGGACGACGAGCGCGTGCCCAGGGTGGACACGGCGACGGAGGCGCCGATGTCCAGGGCGCGCCCCAC
This sequence comes from Streptomyces sp. NPDC028331, assembly GCF_055565775.1. Taxonomy (NCBI): domain Bacteria; kingdom Bacillati; phylum Actinomycetota; class Actinomycetes; order Kitasatosporales; family Streptomycetaceae; genus Streptomyces; species Streptomyces sp. NPDC028331. The sequence continues at coordinate 215,615 of NZ_JBVHTR010000012.1, forward strand.
GTCGGCGAGCGTGCCGCGCAGCAGTCCCGGGAGCCTGCGCACATCGGGCAGGATGCCGCGGACGGGCTCGGGCGGGCGCGGCCGGGGTTCGGGCATGTCCATCGGGTCCAGGACGGCGGCCGCCAGGGTGAGCGCGCGCAGCCCGTCGGCGAGCGCGTGGTGGAACTTGAAGAGCACGGCGAAGGAGGTTCCGGACTCCCCCGGCAGCACGTGCGCCTCCCACGGCGGTCGGCCGCGTTCCAGCGAGCGCTCCATCAGCCGCCCGGCCTCGGCGTGGAAGTCGGCGGTGGGCGCGTGCAGCCGCACATGGCGCAGGGGGTCGAAGTCGGGGTCCGCTTCCCGGGCCGCGCCGCCCAGGGCGAGCGGCAGGCGCGCGGCGGCCAGGCCGCGCGGCAGGCGGACGTCCGGCAGCCAGACGTCGCGGATGCGCATGCGCAGGCCCGGCACGGCGGCGGCGCGGGCCGCGAGCAGATCCGCGGCATGGGCGCCCGCGGTCGGCGACTGGCACGAGAACACGCCGAGGGCACCGAGGTGCATGGGGTGCCGGGCGGACTCGATGTTCCAGAACGCCAGGTCGAGTGGTGCGAGCAGGTCAGAAGTCAATGGCTTGCCTCGCGTCGACGATGAGGGAAGCACGAGTCAACCTCCGACAGACGATTACGGTCAAGTACGATCAGGCTACGTACAGTTAACAGCGGATTAAGTCCCGCCTCGCCGAGAGAGGCGGGACTTATGTGGCGGAAGAAGTCATTTCAGCGGGGGCGGCGCGGCCTGGGGCGCCGTGCCCCACCCGGACGGCCGCGCGCCGACCGTGAACTCCAGCGTGCCCAGACGGCGCAACGCGTCCGTCGTGACGTACGTGCGTTCGTACGCCGTTCCGTCGATGCGCACCTTCTCGATGTACCGGTCGCTTCGCGAGGTGCCGGGTGCGGTGATGCTCAGCCCTCCGCGCGGGTAGTACGCCCGGTCGAGGGCCAGGTCGACCCGGTCGAACACCGGGGTGGTCAGGCCCCAGGTGGGATAGCCGGGCTGCACGGGGAAGAGGCCGATGGACGACAGCACGTTCCAGGCGGACATGGTGCCGAGGTCGTCGTTGCCGGTCACCCCGGTCGGCCCGTCGGTGAAGAGGGTCAGCGCCGCGTGGACCACGTCCGTGGTCTTCCACGGCTGACCGGTCGACAGATACGTGTACGGGGCGATCAGGTCCGGCTCGTTCTGCGGGTTGTACCGGTCCGCGTTGTAGTAGGCGTACGGCCCGTGCACCCACACCTCGCGCGCGGTCCTCGCCGGGTCCCGCAGCAGCTCGCCGTAGGCGAAGAAGGCGTCGAGCCGGTCGTTGGCCGCCTTCCGGCCGCCGATGAGGCCGACCATGCCGGGCAGGTCCTGCGGCACGAGCCACTGGTACTGCCAGGCGGTGCCCTCGTGGAACCCCTCGCTCCGGGCGGGGTCGGCCGGTCCGGCGAAGGCTCCGGAGGCGTCCCGGGCGCGGAAGAAGCCGGTCGAGGGGTCCAAGAGGGTGCGGTAGTTCTGCGACCGGGCGGCGTAGCGGGCGGCGTCCGCCGGATGCCCCAGGTCGCGCGCCATCTGCGCGAGCATGGCGTCGGCCAGCGCGTACTCCAGCGTCACCGACCCGCCGTGGTGGTAGTCGGAGTCGCCGGGCTTGGCGTAGGGGCGGCTCTTGATGTAGGGCGCGAAGCCGTGGCCGATGTACTCGCGGTTCGCCTCGCGGCCCGTGTACATGGTGTCGGCGGGCGGCACGCCGTCGGCGTTCTTCTTCAGCGCGCGGTAGGCCCGCTCCTCGTACCCCGTGAGCAGTCCCTGGTGGTAGGCATGGGTGAGGTACGGGGTGACGGGGTCGCCGCTCATGATGTTCGTCTCGACCGGTCCGTAGCCCCACTTGGGCAGCCAGCCGCCCTCCTCGTCGACCTTGAGCAGGGAGACCGCCATGTCGCGCGCCTCGCGCGGCGCGAGCAGGGACAGCAGTTGGGACTGGGTGCGGTAGGTGTCCCACAGCGACCAGTTCTGGTAGTACGTGAAGCCCTGCGCGCGGTGGACCTTCTGGTCCCAGCCGGTGTAGCGGCCGTCGGCGTCGCTGCCGATGTTCGGCGCCAGGAGCGACCGGTACAGCGAGGAGTAGAAGGTGGTGCGCAGGGTGGCGTCGCCGCCCTGGACCCGCACGTCGTCGAGTCGGTCCTCCCAGGCCCGTCGGGCGGCCTCCCGCACCGCGTCGAACGAACGGCCGTTCGTGGCACCGAGGTTGACGTCGGCGCCATGGGCGTCGACGTACGACAGCGCGGTGGTCGCCTCCACCGTGCGGTCCTTCCTGGTGTCGAACGTGACGTACGCGCCGTTGCGCCCGGGCCCCGACGACTTCGTCGCCCCCGGGGTGATCGAGTCCTGGTACCAGGTCCCGTGTGCGGTGAACGGCCGGTTGAAGCGGGTGACCGTGTAGACCGTGTACGGCCGGGTGGAGCGGCAGAAGCCGCTGCCCGTGATCTCGGTGCGCACGGTGCGGTCGTCGAGGATCTCCACCTTGGAGGACACGTTCTTGTGCAGCGCCTGGCCCGCGTTGAGCAGCACGTTCGCCTTGTCGGTGGCCGGGAAGGTGTAGCGCTGCACGGCGGCGCGCTGGGACGCCGTCAGTTCCGCGTCGATGCCGCTGTCGAGGCCGACCCGGTAGTAGCCGGGGCTCGCCTGCTCGTTCGCGTGGCTGAACGTGGCCGCGTACTTGGCGTAGTCCGTCTCGGTCACGTCACCCGTCGTCGGCAGCACCGGCAGGTCTCCTCCGATGGCGCAGCCGACGCCGGAGAGGTGCACCAGGGAGAAGCCGCGGATCCGGTTCTGGGTGTGGTCGTAGCCGGTGTTGTGGCCGGTGTCCGGGGAGAACTGCACCATGCCGAAGGGCACGGCGGCGCCGGGGAAGGTGTTGCCCTCGTCCTGCGTGCCGATGAACGGGTTGACCAGACCGGTGAGCCCGCCGTCGCGCGGCTCGGCGGCATGCGCGGCCGGTGGGAGGCACAGCGTCGCGGCCACCACCGTGCTCGCGGCGGCGAGGCGCAGGCGCCGGGTGCGTCTCATCTCGGAAGACCTCCGGAGGATCGATGTCGTCGAGCACATGGTGGTGGCGGGGCGTCAGTTTCCCGGGTAACCGGTGGGGTCGTTCCGTGACGCGTCGCGGATCAGCGCCTGGTGCGCGACCCGCAGACGCGCGGGGTCCGGCTCGAGAACCCTGCGGGAGCGGGTGAGCAGACCGCGGTCGACATCCACGAGTCGTGGGTGAGCCGGAGCCGCCTGCCCGGCGCCGATCGGCCGGCCGGCGGGCACGCTGAAGGTGCGGCGGTACCCCATACGGTCCTCGTGCCGCTCGATGCCGGAGAGCTGCGACTTCACGGGATGGGGAACGAGGATGTGCGCGCCGAGGTTCTTCCCGAACGGCGGCCGTTCACCCGCCCGTGCCGCCCGATGGTGCTACCGGGCCGAACCGGTGTCGTAGTCGTTCCGGGCCCGTTCGACCTCGTCCAGGTGCTCGGCGGACCATTCCGCGAGGTGCGCGAAGAGCGGCGCGAGACTGCGACCGAGTTCGCTGATCTCGTACTCGACCCGTGGGGGGACCTCCGGGTGGTACGTGCGCACGATCAGCCCGTCGCGCTCCAGTTGCCTCAGCCGCTGGGTCAGCACCTTGGGCGTGATCCTGTCGATGCGCCGCTGGAGTTCGACGAAGCGCTGACGGCCGTGGGTGTGGAGGGTCCACAGGAGGGGGGTCGTCCAACGGCTGAACACGATGTCGACGACCGGGGCGATGGGGCAGGCGAGTTCGGGATCGGTCGCGGCCGACGCCGCCCAGGTCGCTTCACCGGCCATGCGCACCCCTTTGGGATAGCCACTTTCCTGTAGGTACCTACTATACCGACGGTGTTAGCGTCCCTGTGTATCGGCAATCACCGTGGAAAAACAGGGAGTTGACCATGTTCGTAGTGACGGGAGCGACCGGCAACGTCGGCCGGGCGCTCGTGCAGATCCTCGTGGCCGACGGCGAGCAGGTGACCGCGACGTCGCGTGGGATCTCGGAGGCCGACATGCCGGAGGGCGTGCGGCGGCGGACGGCGGACCTGACCGACCCCGAGAGCCTCCGGCCCGTGTTCGACGGCGCCGACGCGCTCTTCCTCCAGAACGGCGGCCCCAGCGCGCACCTGCTGAGCCCGCGGGACATCCTGGACGCCGCCAAGGCCGGCGGTGTCGAACGGGTGGTGCTGCTCTCTTCCCAAGGGGTCGTGACCAGGCCCGAGTCGGGCTCGCACGGGGGCGTCGCGCGCGCCATCGAGGACGCCGTACGGGAGTCGGGCCTGCCGTGGACGATCCTTCGGCCCGGCGGCTTCCACTCCAACGCCTACGCCTGGGCCGAGGCGATCCGTGCCCGGCGAACCGTCGCAGCGCCGTTCGGCGATGTCGGACTGCCGACCGTCGACCCCGGCGACATCGCCGAGGTCGCCGCGGCGGCGCTGCGCGAGGACGGTCACCAGGGCCTCATCCACGAGTTGACCGGACCGGCCCTCACCACTCCCCGGCAACGGGCGCAGGCGATCGGGGACGCGCTCGGCGAACCCGTACGGTTCATCGAGCAGACCGGTGACGAGGCCCGCGCGGAGATGGCGCGGTTCATGCCCGCGCCCGTCGTCGAGACCACGCTGGCCATCCTGGGCGAGCCGACACCCGCCGAGCAGCGCGTCAGCCCCGACGTCCAGCGCGTCCTGGGCCGCCCGGCCCGCCCCTTCGCCGACTGGGCCCGGGAGCACGTCGCCGCCTTCCGCTGAGCGGCGGGCCGGTGGCGGTCCCGGCCGCTACGACACCCGCTGTCCCTTCCCCAGCGCGATCACTCCGCCCTTCGACATCGTGTACAGCTCCGCGTCCCGTCCCGGGTTGACACCGATCGTCGCGCCCGGGGGCACCTCCACGTTCTTGTCGAGGACCGCGCCGCGGACGATCGCGCCCCGGCCGACGTGGACGTTGTCGTGCAGGACCGAACCCTGGACCACGGCGCCCGGGTCCACCACGACACCCGGCGACAGAACCGAGCGCGTCACCTGTCCCCGGACCAGGCACCCGGCGCTGATGATCGACTCGCTGGCGATGCCGCCCGCGTTGAAGCGGGCCGGCGAGAGCTGGTAGGAGTGCGTGTAGATGGGCCAGTTGCGGTTGTACAGGTTGAAGGCCGGGCGCTCCGCGATCAGGTCCATGTGCGCCTCGTAGTAGGCGTCCAGGGTGCCCACGTCCCGCCAGTAGCCCCGGTCGCGGCTGGTCTCCCCGGGCACGTGGTTGGTGCTGAAGTCGTAGAGCTGGGCCTCGCCGCGCTCGGTGAGCTGGGGCAGGATCGAACCGCCCATGTCGTGCACCGAGTTCTGGTCCTCGGCGTCCCGCTGCAACGCCTCGATCAGCACCTTGGTGGTGAAGATGTAGTTGCCCATGGAGGCGAAGATCGTGTCGGGCTCACCCGGCAGACCGGGGGGATCGGCGGGCTTCTCCAGGAAACGCTCGACCGTCTGGCCGTCCGTGCCGGGCGTGATCACGCCGAAGGAGGAGGACTCCGCACGCGGCACCCGTATGCCCGCGACCGTCACACCGGCGCCGCCCTCGATGTGCTGTGCGAGCATCTGCCGCGGGTCCATGCGGTAGACGTGGTCGGCGCCGAACACCGCGACGTACTCCGGCTGTTCGTCGTGGATCAGGTTCAGCGACTGCAGGATCGCGTCCGCGCTGCCCAGGTACCACCGCGGGCCGAGCCGCTGCTGGGCCGGGACCGGGGTGACGTAGTTGCCCAGCAGGCTGGACATCCGCCAGGTCGTGGTGATGTGCCGGTCCAGCGAGTGCGACTTGTACTGCGTGAGCACGCAGATGCGCAGGATGTCGCCGTTGACGAGGTTCGACAGGACGAAGTCCACGAGGCGGTAGGTCCCGCCGAAGGTCACGGCCGGTTTCGCGCGGTCGGCGGTCAGCGGCATCAGCCGCTTCCCCTCCCCGCCGGCCAGTACGATTCCCAGCACCGAAGGTCCACCGCGCCGCATGCCGCCGCCCCTCTACGCCCGCTTGTGCTGCACTTTGCTGATTACTACCCCTGCCCGAGGACATCCTCGTACAGTCGGACCGTGCGCCGGGCCACCGCGTCCCAGCCGAACTCCTCCGCCGCCCGCCGCCTTCCGGCCTCGCCCATCCGCCGCGCGGCCACCGGGTCGGCGAGGACGGCGTCGAGGGCCCGCGCGAGATGCTCCTCGAAGCCGTCGTCCACGTCGACCAGCAGGCCGGTGCGGCCGTCGTCCACGACCTCCGGGATGCCGCCGGTACGCGAGGCCACCACGGCGGTGCCGCAGGCCATGGCCTCCAGGTTGACGATGCCGAGCGGCTCGTACACCGACGGGCAGACGAACACGGTGGCGTGGGTCAGGAGCTGGATCACTTCCGGACGCGGCAGCATCTTGGGGATCCAGTGCACGCCTTGGCGGCCCCTGCTCAGCTCCTCGAACAGGTCGCGGAACTCGCGGTCGATCTCGGGGGTGTCCGGCGCGCCCGCGCACAGGACGACCTGGGCCGCCGGGTCGATGTGCCGCACCGCGCGCAGCAGATGGGGCACGCCCTTCTGGCGGGTGATCCGCCCGACGAACAGGACGTAGGGGCGGTCCGGGTCGAGGCCGATGCGGTCGAGGACGTCCGTGCCGGGGTCCGGCCGGTACAGGGTGGTGTCGATGCCGTTGTGCACGACGTGCACCCGCGCCGGGTCGAGGGCCGGGTAGCAGGCCAGGATGTCGTCGCGCATGGCGCCGGAGACGGCGATCACGGCGTCCGCGGCCTCGATCGCGGTGCGCTCCGCCCAACTGGACAGGGCGTACCCGCCGCCGAGCTGCTCGGCCTTCCAGGGGCGCAGCGGTTCCAGCGAGTGCGCGGTCATCACGTGCGGGACGCCGTAGAGCAGCTTGGCGAGGTGGCCGGCGAGGTTGGCGTACCAGGTGTGCGAGTGGACCAGCTCGCGGCCCTGGAGCGCGGAGGCCATGGCCAGGTCCACGGAGAAGGTGCGCAGCGCGTCGTTGGCCGAGTCCAGGCCGGTCCACGGCCGGTGGCGTATGACGCCACCCGCTCCTCCCTCGCCCCAGCAGTGCACGTCCAGGTCGACGAGGGAGCGCAACTCCCGGGCGAGGAACTCGACATGGACGCCCGCACCGCCGTACACGTCCGGCGGGTACTCCCGGGTCAGCAGTCCCACACGCACCCGGTACCCCCTGTCTCAGCGGTTCGTTCCCACATGGTCACCCAGATGCGGCCGTTGCGGAAGACCACCCGTGTTCACGCGCGCCGCGGCGGGCGGTCGAAGCAGCAGTCGCCGCACAGTCCGCCCGCGGGCAGCCGGTAGTAGAGGCAGCAGCTCCGGCGGCGGCCGGTGGCGGGATCCAGGGTGCCGGACAGGCCGGGCTGCGCGAACAGTCCCGCGGCGAGCGAGCGGGCCCGCTCCGCCACGTCCGTACGGCCGGCCTCCCGTGCCCACCGGTCGAGCATGCGGACACCGCCGGCGAGCGCGGAGCCCGCGTTGCCCCACAACAGTCGCTCGGAGACGCGGTGGCGGTCGCCGAGGGCGGCGGCAAGGGGCACGAGGTGTCCATCGCGTACGGCCGGGCCGAGCGAGGCCACGGGCAGCGGGCGCACCTCGCTCAGCCACAGGTCGTCCGGCACACCGCCCTCCGGGTCCCAGTGCAGCAACCGGGGATCGAGGTCGGGCACCCTCCCGTAGAGCACCGCGCAGCCGAGCGCGACGGACCAGAGCCGGGCCGCCAGACCCTGGTGGGCGAGGGAGGCGGCGACCCGGAGTTCCGGCGTCCGCAGGCTGTCGGCGACCTTGCGGATGCGCAAGGCGAGGGGATCCGGCCCGCCTTCGGACGACCCGGGCGCGTACGCCTGCGCGAGCGTGGGCAGGGGACCGCGCGGCGGCGCCCCGGTGCGCAGCACGAAGAAGCCGCCGAGCGCGCCGAGCGCCGAGAGATCGGGGTCGAGGTCCACGAAGGTCAGTCCTACCAAGAACGCCCAGGGGCCCGGGTTCCTGGCTCCGGGTTCCTGGCTCCGGGTTCCGGGTTCCTGGCTCCGGGCTCCGGGCTCCGGGCTCCGGGCTCCGGGCTCCGATCCAGGGGACTTCGCTCCCCGGCACCCCTCTTGGGGAGGAGGGAGACGCCCTCGTACTCCATCGGCAGTATGACCCAATGCGTGCTCAGGGACGACGACGGGAAGAGCCTCGGGCGGCATCGTGTTGACCATGGAAGAAGACCGTTCGCCGCGCCGGGCCGCCCGCCCCGGCCCCTCGCGAAGGAGTCGCCGATGAGCGGCCTCGCGTTGTCCGTGCTCCTGTCGCTCGTCTCCGCCGTCGCGTACGCCGGCGGGGCGATCGTGCAGGAGCAGGTCGCCGTGTCCGCGCCCGACCGGTCCTACGCGCCGCTGCGCAGGCCGGCCTGGTGGGCGGCGGTCGTGCTGAACGGTCTCGGCGGGCTGCTGCACGTGGCGGCGCTCGCCTACGGCCCCCTGAGCCTGGTCCAGCCGCTGGGCGCGCTGACCATCGTGTTCGCACTGCCGATGGCGGCCCTGTGCGTGGGCCGCGGGGCCGGGGCGACCGCCTGGCGCGGCGCCGTCATGGCGACCGTGGGCCTCGCGGGCCTGCTGTCCCTGGTCGGTGCCTCCGACACGCACTCCCTCGGCCAGGCCCAGCGGACGGCGCTGGCCCTGGTCACGGCCGGTGGCGTGGCGGCGCTGATGGTCGCGGGGCGGGCGACGCGCCGGCACCCGGCGGTGCGCAGTGTGCTGTTGGCGGTGGCGTCCGGTGTCGCGTTCGGCATGTCGTCGGTGTTCACCAAGACGGTCGCCGTGGACTGGACCGGCGGTGTCTCCCGCGCGGACCTGCCGAGCCTGGCGGCCATAGGCGTCTTCGCGACGGCCGGTCTGCTGGTGTCGCAGGCCTCCTACCGGGACGCGGGCCTCGCGGCACCCCTCGCCACGCTGACCGTCGTCAATCCGGTGGCGGCCGCCGCGGTGGGCATCACCTTGTTCGGCGAATCCTTCCGCCACGGCACCGCCGGCACCGTGCTCGCCCTGGGCTGCGGTGTCGTGGCCGCCGGCGGACTGATCCTGCTGACGACGGAACGCATCGACGGCGACCGGCAGCCGGCGGCGCCCGCCGAGGCCGTCACGGAGCCCGTGGCCGAGCCGCGGCCGGCGGAACGGCCGGCCCCGGAGCTCCCGGTGTCCGCGCGGCAGCGCGTCCCGGGCGAACAGGACGGGGCCGGGAAGACGTACGAGGACTGGGACCCCACCGCGTACGGCGGGCCGTCGTGCCCGTACGACCCCCTGCACGCCGGGGTGTTCATTCCGGCGCCCGTCCTGGACCGGCATCGCGCCGGGGCCGGGTCCTGACCGGTCCGTCGCCGTCGGCCGGCACCGGAGCGGCCGGTGTCAGACCGTGACACCACCCGCGCGGAGATAGGCGACCGGATCGATGTCGCTGCCGAACCCGGGCCCCGTCCGCACCTCGAAGTGCAGATGCGGGCCCGTGGTGTTGCCGGTGGAGCCCGAACGGCCGATGCGCTGGCCGGCCGCCACGCTCTGCCCGTCCCTGACGGAGATCGCCGACAGATGGGCGTACTGCGTGTAACGGCCGTCGGGGTGCCGGATGACCACCTGGTACCCGTAGGCACCGCCCCAGCCGGCGTCGACCACCTGCCCGGCCTCGACCGCCCGCACGGACGTGCCGGTCGGCACGGGGAAGTCGACGCCGGTGTGATAGCCCTTCGACCACGCCGACCCCGCGGCGTGGTAGGGCGTGCCCGTCGCGGCGTTCACCGGGGCGACCATGGAGCGGGTGGTGGCGCTGTGGTGCGAGGACGTCTTGCGGGGGGCCTGCTGGTGGGTCCGCTCGGGCTTCTTGTGGGTCCGCTCCGGTGTCGTCTCCGGGTGCGCCGGGGCCCTGGGCGCCGTGGCCCGCAGGTTCAGCCGCTGGCCGGGCAGGATGAGGTCCGGGTCCGCGCCGACCGTCGTCCGGTTGGCCGCGTAGAGCCGCTCCCAACCTCCCTGGACGTGGTGCGAGTCGGCGATGCCGGACAGCGTGTCGCCCTGCACCACGGTGTACATCTCGGTGGTGCCCGCCCGTGACTGGGGCGTGGTCTGCGGCTTCACGTCGCGCACGGACCGCTGGGCGGTGTGCGGGGCGGCCCCCGAGGTGTCGGGGCCGGGGCCGCCCCGAGTGAGACCGGCGGGTACGGAGCACACCGGCCAGGCGCCGGGCCCCTGCCCCTTGAGCACCTTCTCGGCCACGGCGATCTGCTGGTCCCTGGTGGCCAGATCCGCGCGCCGCGCGTACGCCGTGCCTCCGTAGGCCTCCCAGGTGGACTGGGTGAACTGCAGTCCCCCGTAGTAGCCGTTGCCCGTGTTGATGCCCCAGTCGCCGCTGGACTCGCAGGCGGCGACCTTGCTCCAGGTGTCCACGTCGGCGGCGTGCGCGACGCCGGTGCCGATGAGCGGAAGCGCCATGCCGGCGCCGCTCGCCGTGACGGTGAGCGAGGCACGGTTGATCCTTGTCGGCTGATACCGGCGGTGCCGGCCGCGTACGGCCATGGAAGCCCCCTCGACATGCGTCAGGAGGGGAAAAAGTAAACGCCGCGAACAGGCCATGACAAGACGGGGAATCGGCCGCTCCGGCACGCCAACTGGCCGGGAATCGCGCCTGGTTACGGCGGCCCGCGGGGAACCTTCGATACGCGTGGCGCCTGGTCCTGGACGGAAGATTCCGGATGTGCGGCGGGTGTACCGGCGCGTCAGGATGGTCACCGGGCAATACTGACGACCACGACCGGAACCAGAATTGTCGATGTCTTCAGGACCGAACCGGCACCGCCGATTCCAGGACCTTTAGGAGCCAACGGTTATGAGCACTTCAGCCCAGATCGGCGTCACGGGTCTCGCGGTCATGGGCCGCAACCTCGCCCGCAACTTCGCGCGCAACGGCTATACGGTCGCCCTGCACAACCGGACCGTCTCACGGACCCATGAGCTGGTGAAGGAGTTCGGGCACGAGGGCGACTTCGTGCCGACCGAGTCCGCGGAGGAGTTCGTCGCGGCGCTGGAGCGGCCCCGGCGTCTGATCGTCATGGTGAAGGCCGGCGGGCCGACGGACGCCGTGATCGAGGAGTTCGCGCCCCTCCTCGAGCCCGGTGACATGATCATCGACGGCGGCAACGCGCACTTCGCGGACACCCGCCGCCGTGAGAAGGAGTTGCGGGAGCGGGGCATCCACTTCGTCGGCACCGGCATCTCCGGCGGCGAGGAGGGCGCGCTGCACGGGCCGAGCATCATGCCGGGCGGCTCGCCCGAGTCGTACGAGTCCCTGGGCCCGATGCTGGAGAAGATCTCCGCCAAGGCGAAGGACGGCGCGCCGTGCGTGACCCACGTCGGCCCCGACGGCGCCGGTCACTTCGTGAAGATGGTCCACAACGGCATCGAGTACGCCGACATGCAGCTGATCGGCGAGGCGTACCAGCTACTGCGCGACGTCGCCGGCTACTCCCCCGCCGAGATCGCGGACATCTTCCGCACCTGGAACACGGGCCGCCTGGACTCGTACCTGATCGAGATCACGGCCGAGGTGCTCTCCCACGTGGACGCGGCGACGGGCAAGCCGTTCGTGGACGTGGTCCTGGACCAGGCGGAGCAGAAGGGCACGGGCCGCTGGACGGTGCAGATCGCGCTGGACCTCGGCGTGCCGGTGTCGGGCATCGCGGAGGCGGTCTTCGCCCGCTCGCTGTCCGGGCACACGGCACTGCGCGAGGCGTCGCGGGGCCTGGCCGGGCCGAAGGCGTCGCCGCTCGGCGAGTCCGAGGCTGGGGCCTTCGCCGACCGGGTGGAGCAGGCGCTGTACGCGTCGAAGATCGTGTCGTACACGCAGGGCTTCCACGAGATCGCGGCGGGCAGCGCGGAGTACGACTGGGACATCGACCTGGGCGAGGTGGCGTCCATCTGGCGCGGCGGCTGCATCATCCGCGCGGCGTTCCTGGACCGCATCCGCGCCGCGTACGACGCCCGGGCGGACCTGCCGAGCCTGCTGTCGGACGAGACGTTCGCGCAGGAGATCGCGGCGGCGCAGGACGACTGGCGGGAGGTCCTGGTGGCCGCGACCCGCCAGGGCGTGCCGACGCCGGGCTTCTCCGCGGCCCTCGCCTACTACGACGCCCTGCGCGCGGAGCGGTTGCCGGCCGCGCTGACCCAGGGGCAGCGCGACTTCTTCGGAGCGCACACGTACCGGCGGACGGACCGTACGGGGTCGTTCCACACGCTGTGGGGCGGGGACCGGTCCGAGGTCGAGGCGTAGGCGCAGGGGCCGGACGGCGCCGGATCGGCGCCGGGGCTGCGGCTGGTCGGGCTGGTCGGGCTGGTCGGGCTGGTCGGGCTGGTCGGGCTGGTCGGGCTGGTCGGGCTGGTCGGGCTGGTCGGGCTGGTCGGGCTGGTCGAGGATCGGGGGTTGCGGGCTGCGCCGGCCCCACGGAGCTGGTTCGCCTGCGTCCGCGTACGGCGGTGGCCGGGCACGGCGGCGTCCGCGTACGGCCGTGGCCGGGCACGGCGGCGTCCGCGTACGGCCGTGGCCGGGCACGGCGGTGGCCCGGTGCGTGGGGTTCGGGTCCGCGCACCGGGCCACCGTGCTTTCCCCGCGTGGGCCGTTCCGGCCGTCCTACGAGAGGGGCGGCCCCGGTTCACCGGGTTCCGGCACGGGGTCGGGGCCCGGTGGTTTGGGGATCGGTGACGGGGGCGGTTCCGGTGTGGGCACCGGCCCCGGAGCGGGGTGCGGTCGGTCGGGGCCCGGTCCTGGCGGCACCGGCTCGGGTCCCGGGGGCGTCGGACCGGGTGCCGGGGGTGTCGGCTCCGGTCCGGGAGGCGTCGGACCGGGTGCCGGGGGCGTGGGCTCCGGTCCCGGTGGCGCGGGTTCGGGCCCCGGCGCGGGGCCCGGTTCGGGGGTCGGCTCCGGTCCCGGGGTCGGTCCCGGTCCGGGTGGTGGTCCCGGCTGTGCGGGATCGGGGAACGGATGCGTCATGGTGTCCTCCAGCCAGTCGTACGTCGGCCCTGGACTTGTCCCCCGGGTACCCGGCCGCCGTACGGGCAGTCACCCCGTCGCGGGACGGCCGGGGCCCCACCGGTTCAGGGGCGCGCACCGCCGCGGCCGGGGGCGCACGCACCGGGAACGCCGGGCACGTCGCCCGTCCTTCAGCCGCGCGAGCCGTTCTGCGGGTCACGGGTCGCCGCGGCCGCCGCCGCGGCGAGCCCGAGTTCCGGGCTCGCCAGGACCGGGACGGTGGTCCTGGTCAGGTGCCGCGCCGGGGCCATGGACGCCTGGGCGAGGACGATCACGTCGGCGTCGGTGACCGAGTCGGCGGCACCGGCGATCAGGCGGACGTAGCCGTCGGCGTCCCCCGCCTCGAAGCGGGCCCACGCGTCGTCGACGAGCAGGGTGCGCGGCTCGACGGGGCCTCGGCCCGCCGCCTCCTCGCGCACCAGGGCGACCGTCGGCTCAAGGGTGCTCTCCAGCGCGGCGACGACGACGATCCGGGGCCCGGTGGTCACCGCGGCCGCGGCCATCGGCCGGTCCACGCGCAGCACCGGCACACCGACGTCCGAGCGTTCGGCGACCGCGCCGATGGTCGAACAGGTGCACAGCACGGCGCGGGCACCCGCCGCGACGGCCTCCCGCAGGAGGTGCCGGACGTCGTCGGCCACGGCGCCGGGGCCGTACGCGCGGGCGCGGTCCAGCAGTTCCGTCGCCACGTGGTGCGTCAGGCGGAGCCCCGGGTGGGCGTCGTCCCGCAGGGCGTCGAAGACGGGGACGTGGACGGGCGAGGTGTGCAGCAGGGCGAGCGGACCGGCGTACGGGGTCACCGGGCGGGGACGGCCTGCGGGCTGCGCTCCTGATCCGAGCCCGGCACCGGGGCGGACGGGTCCGCGCCCAGGGCCACGATCCGGTTCTGGCCGTCCACGTGCACCACCCGCGGCCGCAGGGTCCGTGCCTCGGCGTCGGAGACCTGGGCGTAGCTGATGATGATCACCAGGTCGCCGGGGTGGACGAGGTGGGCCGCGGCCCCGTTGATGCCGATGACACCCGAGCCGCGCTCCCCTTCGATGACGTACGTCTCCAGACGGGCACCGTTGGTGATGTCGACGATGTGGACCAGCTCACCGGGCAGCAGGTCGGCGGCGTCGAGCAGGTCGGCGTCGATGGTCACCGATCCCACGTAGTGCAGGTCGGCCTGGGTGACGGTGGCACGGTGGATCTTCGACTTGAACATGGTACGCAACATCGGGGCACTCCCACAAGTAGGCTCCCTGCCTGCGTTTTTGCAGGTCAAGGGCTGTTTCCACACCCTACAACGAGTCGCATGTTCGGGCAGCTTTCCCTGGGTTTTTCAGGACTCATGCTGACCACTTGCTGACTTTCCCGACACACCGTCAGGCGACTGGACGAGGGTTTCGCGCGCTCCCCCGTCCCCCACCGCGACGACGGCACAAGCCTACGCAGCACCCTCTCAGGGGCATCCGTGATGACCGTCACTCGGGCGGTCTGGAGGGCAGCCAGAGCCAGCGGCGCTGGACCGGGACCCGGACCACGCACCGCCCTAGGTCAGCTGGCCCGAGCGCCTCCATACCGCCCCGCAGGTGCAGGCAGCCAAGGTTTATCTAAGATCCCGAGTGCCGAACGGGCGCGGCAACATAGCAGCGAATCGCCGGTTAGCCAAACCGGCGATTCTCATGACCATGGAATAGCTCGTCCGGTGGCTCTTGGCGGTGACACAGGTCGGGTGTCAAGAACGTTCGAGATTCAGCCAGAGCAGAGCGCGAGCCTATGCAGCGATCACGCTCAGACCAGCCTTTAGGGAGCCATCTTGGCGGCGCAACCGCAGTCACACCCCGTCGAGTCCCACACCGATTTCGACTCGCCACGCCGGCGCCGTAGCATCGAGTCGGTCCTCATGGACACTGCTGAGGTCGCTGCGATGCTCAACATGTCGACAAGCTGGGTCTATAGGGAGGCATGGCTTGAAGGGCTACAAGCTCGGCCGAGGCAGGAACGCCAAGGTCCTGTACAAGAGGGCCGAGATCTTCAAATGGCTGGAGCAGCAGAAAATCCACTAGCCGCTGCCTCGTTTCCCGTACTTCGCCACCCGCTCAACCCTCCTCCGCGAATCGAACAGCCTCCTTGCCCCGGCGGACAATCGGACACACTCATCCCCGTCGGCGCTCGCGAAGCCGTCAGGGGCCTGGCCAGCGAAATCAGCGCTTGGCGAAGCCGACGAAGGTGCCCGGGAGGGTAGCGAACGGTGCGATGACGTCCACGCATGTGTCTAGATCGGCCGCTTCGGCTGCGGGTGCGGTGCGGGACACGAGATCGGCGCGGCTGAGGCCAGCGAGGGTGGAGAAGGTGGCGGCGGACCCGGACCTCGCGTCGAGGTTTCATGCAGATCGCTTGTGACACCACCACGACCCCAACCCCATACCAGGCGCCTTCTGCTGCCTCCCGCCGTAGATCGCCGTCGTACGGGCACGGCCATGCATCAGGACCGTAGACAGCACGCCGCCAGCCGAACGGGTCGTCCCCGAGCATGACAGCAGGTTCATCGCAAGGAGTCACCTCAACGGTCACCTCGGCAAAGCGAGCCCATCGACCTGTCTGGCGCCGGAGGCGGAACGTCCCTTCCACGCCAGGAGTGTCCCGCAAAACGTGCCCTACGAGCACCGGGGCGGTAGCCGCCATGACTGCCTTCGACGAACCGTAAGCCTACTGCTCGGCTGACCATAAGAAACGACGCCTTAAGCGCCTCGTTGAGGGCAGCCTCCGCGCCCGAATCTGCTCAGGTTCAGGTCCCGGGAGCATCTGCTCCACCGGGACCGGCCGGTCGGGCGGCGGGAGCGACGCCGGTGGCCCAGCTGCTGAGGATGCGCAAGGACTCGGCCGTGGCGGAGCCCGGCTCCGGGATGTAGACGCACAGCGTCTGGTTTTCGTCGCCGGGCGGTTGCAACGACTCGTAGGAGAAGTGCAGGTCGCCGACGAGCGGGTGCCGGTAGTGCATCGTGCCGTGGCTGCGGCGCAGGACGCGGTGGTCATTCCACCATGTGCTGAACTCCGGTGAATTGAGAGTCAGTTCACCGATCAGGTCTGCCAGCCGGCGGTCCTGCGGGCAGCGGCCCGCCTCCAGGCGCAGCATGGCCACGGTCTCGGCCGCGATCTGCTCCCAGTCGACGGTGCGCTCACGGGCCTCAGGGTCGAGCAGGTAGTAGCGGGCGAGGTTACGCCGCTGGACCGGAAGCGCCTCGAAGTCGGTCAGGACGGCGCGGGCCAGGCTGTTGGAGGCGAGGACGTCGGTGCGCCGGCCGATGACGAACGCGGGCACATGGTCCAAGGTCTGCAGCATCAGGTGCAGACCCTGGCGCACCCGCTGCGGCGAGACCGGTGCACGCCGCCCGCCTGGTCGGGCGAGGAGGTTGGTGAGGTGCTCTCGCTCGGCGGCGTCCAGCCGCAGGGCGCGGGCCAGGGCGTCCAGCACCTCGGGCGACGGGTGTGCGGCCCTGCCCTGTTCCAGCCGGGTGTAGTACTCGGTGCTCACTCCCGCCAGGCGGGCGGCCTCCTCGCGGCGCAGGCCGGGAACGCGCCGGGCGCGCCCATCGGCGGGCAGCCCCGCCGACTCGGGGCTCACCCGTGCCCGGCGGGTGCGCAAGAAGGCTGCTATCTCGCTGCTGCGGTCCATACACCCAGTCTCAACCCGCCCGCTCGCTGCGCAGCCCACGCTGGGTGGCCCTGCCAGTACCTGTCTCGCCAGGGTCACCTCCGGGCCGTCCCGACCGCTCCCGCGATGGTCTTCTTGAAGAGAGGGGCCCGCGAGACGGACGTCCCAGGCCCCGCCTCTGTATGACTCGCGTTTCGGAAGGTGTCACCCCATGACCACCGAGATTTCTGCCACGGCCACCGCCAGGCCTCTGGACGGCCGGGTGGCCGTCATCACCGGCGCATCCAGCGGCATCGGCGAGGCCTCGGCCGAGCACCTGGCCTCGCTGGGCGCGAAGGTCGCCGTGCTGGCGCGGCGAGCGGAGCGCCTGGACGACCTCGTCGCCCGCATCGGCAAAAACGCCGGCACCGCCGTGGCGATGGCCGTCGACGTGACCGACGCCACCGCGGTGCAGGCCGCGGCCGACCGCGTTCGGACGGAGCTGGGCGACGCGGACCTGCTCTTCAACAACGCCGGCGTCATGCTGCCCGGACCCGTCGAGGAGCTGCGGGCCGACCAGTGGCAGCAGCAGATCGACCTGAACATCTCCGGGCTGATGAACGTCATCGGCGCGTTCACCCCACAGCTGGTACGGGCCGCCGGGGAGCGCGGCGTGGCCGACCTGATCAACACCTCCTCCAGCGCCGCGCAGAACCTCTACCCGACCTTCGCCGTCTACGCCGGCACCAAGGCGTTTGTCTCACACCTGTCCAAGCACCTCCGCATCGAGCTGGGCCCGAAGAAGGTGCGGGTCTCCGCGATCGAACCCGGCATCGTGGGCACGGAACTCCAGGACCACGTCACCGACACCGGTGCCCGCGAGTGGCTGGAAGGGTCCAAGGACACCATCGACTGGCTCGTTCCGGACGACATCGCGCAGACGGTCGGCTTCATCGCCTCCCTGCCCCTGCGGGTAAACCTCCCCCAGGTATTCATCATGCCGACCGCCCAGCCCAGCTGACACCGGCGGCCGAGCTGGCTCAGGAACAGATATCGACGGCTGTCCAAGTCAGGCGAACAGGGCGCGAGTGGCGCCGTTCGGCATGAGACCGTCGGCCGGAAAGCGGGAACCTGCGTTTCGGGCCGTTCACGCATCCGCCTCCGGCTCGGACGTTCCGCCGACGCACATCCACCCCGAAGACGGATACGCACACCGGGCTCACCGCCGTCCCGGCCGTCCTGGCGGCAGTCCGCGGCAGCGGTGCCGAGTGCCAATGCCGCGGCCCGTCCACGACGCACACGAACAGCCGCCCCTGCCTCGATCTCGGCCTGCCACTCGGCACCACCGGCCCGACTGGGGTCGACACCTCCAACGGTGCGCCTCACCACCATCTGTCCCCGTCGTCTCCATCGTCCAGCGCCATGTTCCAGCGCCGCCGATCCACGGCAGCCATGCAAGCCGGCGGGGACGTCGACGCCGCACAGCGGGGTCCGGCCCTTATGGGCCACGAATTCCTCGGCGTCGTCGAAGGCTCCGGCTCGGAGGTGGCCACCGCCAAGCGCGGCGACCGTGTCGCCGCGCCTGGGCCGTCTCCGACAGCACCTGCGCGTTCTGCCGCGAAGGCCTGCAAACCTCCCGATCGCTCCCACAGCGCTCACACAGCCCGCCATCCCGCGCGAGCGCTTCTGGCCCCCAAGCCTCCGCCACGCCGGCGTGGATCCGACCGGTCGATCGCACCAGCGGCTACGAACCGCCCCGCAGCCCGGCTTCAGGCGCTCCCACGCCGCCGAGCCGGAGGAGTTGGTGAAGCTGCTGCAGAGCGGCGAGGCATCGAGGGGTGGACACCTGCTGCTGGCCGTCCTGGACCAGCTCGGGTCGCCGATAACGCCCACCTACTGGAAAGCGCTCTCACTCACGCGGCACCGGAACTCTCCTGGCTCTGAGCAGTGGCCGCGGGGGGCTCGTCGGACCGCGAGGCGGCCCCGCCTTGATGACGATGAGATGGTCGGCTCAGCAGACTGCCTACGGCACATTGCCTCAGGCTTACGTGCTGGACTTGCTGTCCGCTGCGAACAGGGACTGCAGGTTCACCACGACCGGCTCCTGGGTACTGCGCGCGATCACCACGACGGCTTCCTCGTCCGGATCGGGGTTCTCCTCCCGATGCGCGACGTACGGCGGCACGTAGACGTAGTCCCCCGGGCCTGCCTTCACTCTCTTCTCCCGCGGCTCACCCCCCGACTCCTCGGCGTAGACGAACTCAGGGTGTCCGCTGACAACGTAAATCGCCGTCTCCGACTCGCCATGATGGTGGTCGCTGGAGGAAGTCCCCGGGGCAACACGGGTCTCTCCCATCCAGATGCGACGAGAACCTGCGAGTTCTCCGCTGATCGCCGCGAATCTCCTCATGCCTCCGCCGCTCTGCGCGGTGGCACTGTCCAACTCACCAGCCCTGACATGGCGAATACCCGGCCGCGCCGACATCCCAGATCCAGATAGATCAGGATGAAATGCATCAAAACCACCAGAGTCGACCATAGGTGGACGGTATGCCGAGGCCGACGGTGTCGCAACCACGCGCAGCGAGTAAAGGCACGCCGCATCGTCCCCGCCACCCCGTAGTCTCCAAGGGGCTTCTGTCGCTCCTTGCGGTGATCAGCATCCGCGACCCCGACAGGGCCCTCAGAACCTGGACCGGTTCGACCTGGTCTGAGCACGGCCTCAAGGGTGTCCGCCCCAACTCGCACAGGCCGGGGCGGACGCGCCCTCGCCGCACTGCCGCACGAAGGGGTGGGCGCCACGGCCCTGCCGCCCGGCGCGAGACCCGCGCGGCGGTCGCACCGGTGCGCGCGGCCACGGCGACGCGGTGCCCAGCGCGGGCTCATACGGGAGTACCGTCCGCAGTCCCCGGTCCAGCCGCCGAGCGGGCCCGGAGGAGAACGCCGGCATGGTTGTACACGTCAGCGCCAGCCCGCCCCCGGACACGACCGGGGGAGCGCTGCGCGTCGGCGGCGGTACGCCGGCGCCGGCCTGCCCTGATCCGCGGCGGGCCCGGCGGCTGTCGGCTCATCGGCCGTCGCACTCCGGCCGTGGCACCAGCCGCAGCGCGTGCAGGGCGGTGCCGAGGCCGGCGAGGGCGGCGGGATCGGTCAGCGAAAGCCCCGTCAGCTTCTCGATCCGCCGCAGCCGGTAGCTTGATGTGGCCTGCGCAAGCCCAAGGGCTTCGGCCGTCTCCCCCCGCAAAGGCCAGGCGGTGCCTCATTACGCTCTCGCGTCACACAGATCGAGTGTCCACGATTCACGGAAAGCTTCAGCGTCACCCTGTGAGCTGGTCAGCCAGATCCGACAAATCTCGAGCTTGAACGTTGAAGTCGCCTGGTGAGCTCGGTTCTGCTTCGCCTGGGCGTGACAGGAAGGCCGTTGCGATGCCGTGTTCGGCTGCTGCGCGAAGGTCCCATTCATGCGCGGCAACCATCATCGTCGTACCTGGGTCCAGTCCGAGGATGTCTAGCGCGTGGCGGTACACCGCGGGGTCGGGTTTGTAGGTTTTCACTGCCTCCGACGACAAGACGCAGTGCCAACGGAGGCGGCCGGCGGCAGACAGACGAGTCAGACCGGAGAAGCTCGCATTCGACAGTGCCACTACAGCGAAGGAGTCCGCCAGCCTGCTCAGCGAGCGCGGTGAATCCGGCCAGGGCGGCAGCCGGTGACTGGCGGAGGCGAGGTCCCGCAGGGCCTGCTGCGGAAGGTTCTCCATCTCCAGCGCTCTTACGGCGTTGTGCAGTGCGTCGCGCATCAGTGCGTCGTGGGATTTCCAGGCGGCTCGCTTCGAGCGGACGTCCGTCATCAAGTCGTTGAGCTGTGTGAGCCACATTTCCACCAAGGGCTGCGCCCGCTCCGGGTCCATGTCGTTTGCTGACAAGGCCGAGCGTGTCGCGGAGTTCAGCGATCCACGAAGGTCGACGACAGTGCCGAACACGTCGAACAACAATGTGGATACGGCCATCATCTGCGTGCCACCGGTTGCAGCGCTTTTCACCATGAGTGCATCACCGCTGTCATTCGTGTGTCGACCCCCCGCGTGCATCGATTCCGGATAGTTGCTCAACGAGCAACAGCAGGGCGCCATGGTCCAAGTGCCCGGAACCCTGCGCCTTGAGGGCTCCCATAAGGTACGAGACGTTGGCGGCCAGAGGGGCAACCACGCCTGCCTCGCGCGCCGCGTCGGTGAAGATGCCAAGATCCTTGTGGTGCAGACTCACCCGGAAACCTGGGGTGAAGTCCCGGGCACGCATGGTGGGCCCCTTGCTGCGCAGAACCGAACTGCCTGCCAAGCCCCCACCGATCACGTCGAGAGCTTTCTCCAGGTCCACTCCGTGGGCGGTGAGGAAAGTAATGGCTTCAGCCACCAGTTGGATGGTGCCGGCGACAATCAGCTGATTGGCTGCCTTGACGGTCTGGCCCGAGCCGACGCCGCCGACGTGCACAATGGTCGCCCCGAGCTCAGCGAGCACTGGCCGCGCGGCGGCGAAATCGGCTTCCGAGGAGCCCACCATGATGGCTAGACGGCCGTCTTTGGCTCCCTGCTCTCCTCCGCTGACCGGAGCGTCAACAAAGCGAAGACCATGCTCTGCGGCCGTGTTCGCCACCGAACGCGCAACGTCAGGACGGATGCTGCTCATGTCGATGAGAAGAGAGCCGGGTCTGGTGTTGGCGATCACACCGTCGGGGCCGTTGTACACCGAGGTCACCTCGGGTGAGTCAGGAAGCATCGTGATCACGACATCAGAGTGGGCCACGGCCTCCGCAACCGATAGGGCACCGCGCCCCCCGGCGGCTACGAATTCCCGGACCCGAGCAGGACTCCGGTTGTAGCCCACCACGTCGAACCCAGAGCGCAGAAGGTTCCGCGCCATGGGTGCGCCCATGGTCCCCAGACCGATGAAGGAAATGGTGGTCACGTGTCTGCTCCCATGTCCTCACGGGTTCCATGGCGGCTCATGACCGCGCGATGGTGGAACGAAAGAGGGGTGACAACTAACGATATACCTAGTCCTCGGATGATATCGATGATGCCGTATCATGCATGGCAAGGTCGGCCGGGCGTGCCGGTAGCGGGCCGACTCCCTGGAGGGCGGCTATGAAAACGATTGACACCGGAAAATTCTGGAGGCTGTTGCATACCCTCCCTGTCCCTGACGATGCCGAATTCCTCTACGGCCCGCACGGGGACGGACAGATCCGCGAACGCAACCTCCGCCTGTACCTGAAGCTCATGGCGCAAAATCGGCCCGACCTTCTGCTGGTGGGTGAAGCCCCCGGCTACCGAGGACACGCCGTTACTGGCGTCCCGTTCATGAGCGTGCGCGAGCTTGCTGCCCGGCCGGGACTCATCACCGGGAACCCCAAGGGTGATGGATTCGAAATTCCCCCCACTCCAGCCGCTCAGTGGGAGGCATCGTCGGCCACCGTGTGGAAAACGATGGCCTCGTGGCGCGGTCCCTTGCCGATTTTCTGGCCGGTCTACCCGCACCACCCCCATGCACCGGGAAATCTTGCCACCAATCGCACTCCACGGGCCGAGGAGATCACGGCCGGGACACCTGTCGCCCTGGCCTTGGCAGAAGCTTTCCGCGTCACCACTATTGTCGCCGTCGGCCGTAAAGCCCAGAACGCACTGGCACGCAACGGCGTCGCCGCCGAAGCCGTACGCCATCCAGCCCAGGGAGGCGCACGGGTCTTTGCCAGCCAGCTCGCCACGCTCAATGAGGCCCTGGCCTAGCCGGCGTCACAGAGTGTCGCCGTGTCAGGCTCCCAAGCCGTGCGGTACGGTCCCGGGTCCCGAAGAGGGAAAGCGGCTGGTCGCCGAAGCCCTGTAAGTGACACGCTCTTGAAGCAGGTGGTCCGGTCTCATGGGTATGACCGTCGGCTGCTGGACCTTGACATGGGCGGGAAGGCTGACCGTGAAGGTGACGATGTCGGCACTGTCCTGTTTCGTGCAGCCGCCAGACCCGCTCCTTCGTCCCGTCCAGCCGGACCGGACCCTGACGTCTTGACAACGGAAATCCTTCACCGCGTCCATCGTCGCTGATGTCATCTCGGACCTCGAGAGGGGCTGCGCCCCACCCTGCCCGTCACCGCGCTGGACGATGCAGGGCCAGGTCCGGCTCGCTGAAGCGGCTGGAGACCAGGTTGGCTTGGTGCCAGTGTGGATAGATCAGGTCGGGTGCGCTGGCCTTGTCGAGCCGGTCGATGTCCTCACTGCTCAAGTGCACGTCGACGGCACCGAGATTGTCGGCCAGCTGCTCGTCCTTGCGAGCGCCGACGATCACGGAGGTCACGCCGGGTTTTGCGAGCAGATAGGCCAGGGACACCTGCGCGGGCGAGGCGCCACGATCCGAGGCGATGTCGACGACAGTTTCGATGGTGTCGTAGAGCTTGTCCTCATCCCGTACGGGCGGTTCGGACCACTCGGTGAGATGGCGGCCTTCGGTGGCCTGCTGCCCACGGCGATACTTGCCCGAGAGCAGCCCGCCGGCAAGCGGGCTCCACACCATGATCCCCAGTCCCTGGTCCAGGGAAAGCGGCACCAGCTCGTATTCGGCGTCGCGTGATTCCAGCGAGTAGTAGATCTGATTGCTGACGAAACGCTCATAGCCGTGCGCGTCGGCCACGCAAAGCGCCTTCATCAGCTGCCAGCCCGAATAGTTGGAGACACCGAGGTAGCGGACCCTGCCCGAACGCACCAGGAAGTCGAGAGTTCCCATGGTCTCCTCGAGCGGCGTCAGCCCGTCCCACTCGTGGACGTGGTAGATATCCAGGTGATCGGTTTTCAGGCGGCGCAGGCTGGCCTCGATCTGCTCGAGAATGTGGTGGCGCGACAGCCCCTCGTCGTTGGGGCCGTCGCCCATCGCCATACGCACTTTCGAGGAGATCAGCAGCTGGTCGCGCCGCCCCGCGATCACCTGGCCGAGGATCTCCTCCGCTGCGCCAGCCGAGTAAATGTTGGCCGTGTCGATGAGGTTGACACCGGCGTCGAGGCACATGTCGATCTGGCGCCGGGCACCTGACAAGTCGGTTTGGCCGACATTTCCGAAGACATCGCTGCCGCCGAAGGTCATAGTGCCCATGGCCAGCGTTGAAACATGCAAACCGGACCGGCCCAGTTGCCTGAATTCCATGATGATCACACTCCGTCCCTCTTGCATGACTACCACGCTTCTACTGTGCTCGCCTGCCCGCGGTTACTCAGCCACGGGTGCCAAGCCGGAATCCGTGCTGAGCACGGGTGTGCCCTCGCGGCACGAACGGCAGATCAACTGCCGGACCGGTCAGCACCGATCGAGCGAAGGCGTCGCCGACAGCCGAGTTCCCGTGCAGGGCGTCCGGGCCGTCGCGGTAAATGCCGGTGAAAACGGATAACTACGCGAGCCCTTGCGGATGCCTCGGGCCGCCAGGTGGCAGCAACGAGGCACCGGTCCGCCGCGTTCCGCGACGGTCGATCTGCGACGAATTCAGCGGAGCAATCCTTGATCTCATCACCGGAGGCTGGGCGACCATACAAACGAGGTGAACGTAACCGGATACGGTATGTGTTCGCCGGGTGCACGAAGAGAGGCCCCAAGATGCGTGACAGGGCAGTGCGACGGAAGATGTCACGTGACGCCCTACGACAGGAGGACGAGATGATCATCTTGAACGTCTTCTTCGAGGTGGCTCAGCAGCACGAGGCGGAATTTTTACACTGCTGAACAAAAAACATGGCGGCGGAGGCTAACAAGGAAGACGGATGCCGCCTGTACCAGCTATGGCGTAACGAAGCATGACCGTACGGCTACGCCCTGATCGAACATTGGCAGTCGCAGGAGCATCTGACCGCGCACGCAAGACGCCGCACTGGATCCACTTCGGACGACGCCGTCAATTCCTATCTGAAGTCGAACGACGACGAACAGCACTACGAAGAGATCCCTCGCTGAGATGAATACCTGCACTCCCGCCCGGCAGGTGACCAAACGGGCCCGGGTAGACCCGGCGTCCCGCTGGAAGTCAGGGCCCGCCACAGACGTCTGTCCCCTGCCCAGCGATCTCCCGGAAGGTGTCATTCCATGACACGGAGGCATCTGCCACCGCCTCCCTTGATGGCGGACCGGCCGTCACCGCGGGCGCGTCCAGCGGCGTCGGCGAAGCGTCGGCCGAGCGCCTGGCGACACCGGGCCCGAAGTTGGCCGTGCGGGTGCGGAGCACGGATCGCCCGGACGAACGCCGGCATCGCTGTGGCGATCGTCGTCGACGCGACCGAAGCCGCCGCGCTGCAGGCCGCGGCCGACCGCGTTCAGGCCGAGCTGGCGGCGCGAACCGGCTCTTCAACAACGCCGGCGTCATGCTGCCCAGCCCCGTCGAGGAGCCGCCCGCCGACGAGTGGCAGCAGCACACCCCAGAACCTCTACCCGACCCGCCGTCTACGCCCGCGCCAAGGCATGCGTCTCGCACCTGTCCAAGCACCTCCGGGTCGAGCTGGCCCGAAGAGCGTGCGGGTCTCCGCGATCGAACCCCGGGATCGTCGGCACGGAACGTCACGACCACCTCACGGACCCCGGCGCCCGCACCTGGCTCGAGGGCTCGAAGGACACCATCGACTGGCTCATGCCGGACGGCATCGCGCAGACGGTCGGCTTCATCGCCTCCCTCCCGTTGCGCGTCAACCTCCCCCGGGTCTTCATCTGCCGACGGCCCAGCTCAGCTGACTCAAACCACGCCATCACCCCTCGATCAAAGTCTAAAAAATAAGCAACACAACCGATCAGCATCGTGCCACCAACGATCGGGCGACAGCCTTTCGACGCTCACACCTGGAGGCGATCAGCATGCCTTACTCCCAGCCTGTGCAGGGTTTCCGGAACTACTACGAACGCTCCGGCAGCGGCACACCCGTCGTCCTCGTCCACGGAAACCCGGGCGACCACATGGAGTTCTCGCGCGTCGTTCCGCTGCTCGGCGACGACGTCGACGTACTTACGCCCGACCTTCACGGATACGGCAAGTCCGACAAGCACCTGGAGGACGTCGGCAACGCCTACTCGCTCACCGGTCAGGTCGACGCCATCATCGCGCTCATCGACGACTTGGGAATCAGCAACGCTGTGCTGTGCGGCTACGACGTGGGAAGCTTCACCGTTCAGACCATCGCCATGAAGCGTCCGGACCTGGCGCACTCTCTGGTCATCGCGCCGCCGACTCTGGGGGTCGGGCGGCGCATCCTGGAGGAGAAGGCCGTCAACGCCTTCCTGCACGCCATCTTGTACAAGACCAGGCTGGTCGAGGACCTGATCGACGGAAAACCGGAAGCCGTGCGTGCAGCTTTGCGAGAGAACCTGGAGAGCTGGTCACCTCCCGGCTCTCCCGCGGTCGACGTGCTCCTCGACCACCTCACCGAGAATCACTCGAAGCCGGGCGAATTCGTCGCCGGCGCAATGTGGTTCCGCTACCCCGAGGGCAACCCCATCACCTTCTACGCCAACGAGACCAAACCCGCGCCGGAGGACAGGTTCTCGAAGAACCTCACCATCCTGTGGCCCGACAGCGACGCGCTCTTTCCCACGGAATGGAGCGACACGCTCGACGACTACTACAGCGACTACGACCTCCACTTCATGAAGAACACTGGGCATTTCAGCCCCGTCGACTCCCCGGAGACCTGGGCGGAGCACATCCGCAAGCACGTACAAGCCGCCGCGAAGTAGCCGAAGCCGAGTAGCACGATTGCGGTGCGGAGCAGAGTGGGTGGGGCGGTGCAACGAACGGGCTGTTCGGGGGCCGACAGTTCCACCGACACCAGGATGTCGTCGTAGACGTGCGACCGTTTCTGCGGCCGCATGAGACGATCGGCGGTCGTGCTCGGGTGGATACCGAGCGACACTTGCGGGGGTTGCCTGATCATGAGGCGAGGGCTAGGTCGCCATCCCTGCGCATGCCGCAGCCGGCAGACCCTGCTGTCGTCCCGTGGCAAGGCTTCCGCCAGGACGCCGATGCGCTGCTGCGACAACTCTCGTCGATTTTCCCGGACGCACTCGCACTTGCCGAATCAAGGGTCTCGTGACGACCTGTGACGTGCACGACTGCCAACGGGCAGGAGGTCTCCACCGTGGACATGAAGCTGGAAGTCGTGGTGATCCCGGTCGCCGACGTCGACCGGTCGAAGGATTTCTACACGGCGATGGGCTGGCGGCTGGATGCCGACTTCGTCGGTGGTGATGGCTTCCGTGTAGTACAACTGACCCCGCCGGGATCCGCCTGCTCGGTGATCTTCGGCGACGGCGTCAGCTTGGCCTCGCCGGGATCCGTCGAGGGCCTGCATCTCGTCGTTCCGGACATCGAGGCAGCACGCACGGAGCTGGTCCGGAACGGCGTCGAGGTGAGCGAGGTATTCCACGACGCAGGCGGAGTGTTCCACCACGCCGGCACCAAGAGTCGAGTGCCCGGTCCGGACCCCCAGCGGGGCAGCTACGCGTCGTTCGCCTCGTTCGCGGACCCGGATGGCAACGGCTGGACACTACAGGAAATCACCGAACGCCTGCCAGGACGCTGACGCCGCTCGAACCAGAACCGGCAACCGACGAGAGACAGGCTCAGGGCTGCGACGTTCGCCTCGGCTTCGGACCGTGCCCAGGCCTTCGTACACGCGCGCAACAGGTGCATGGCGGCATGAGAACGTCGGGCAGCAGGATGACGCCTGGCCCATCCAGTACGCGTGCTATCCACGGCGATGTCGAGGCGGACGAGTCGAACCAGGGGGTTCATTCCAGTTGCGCGACCGGACCGCACCGCACCGCCTAACGGTGGAGCGCTGCTGTTGAGCCGACCACGACTTGCTCGCCGACCGCAGTGCACACGGTTGGACCCGCCGGCCCAGCGGCGCGTCCGGCCCGGACCCGCGACTGACCGCTCATTATCCCGACTATGTGTACATCACACTGTGACTGGTCGGGGGAAGGTAGAAGCATTCGGCCAAGCTGAGCGGCGTAACGGCAAGGTCCACTTCAGTGCGCTTCCTCGCCTGCACGCCGTAGCCCACGCAGCGGCAGACCGCAACGTGGCCCATTTAGGCGTCGTTTCTTATGGTCAGCCGAGCAGTAGGCTTACGGTTCGTCGAAGGCAGTCATGGCGGCTACCGCCCCGGTGGTCGTAGGCAGCGTTTTTTGCGGGACACTCCTGGCGTGGAAGGGACGTTCCGACTCCGGCGCCAGACAGGTCGATGGGCTCGCTTTGCCGAGGTGACCGTTGAGGTGACTCCTTGCGATGAACCCGGTGTCATGCTCGGGGACGACCCGTTCGGCTGGCGGCGCGCTGTCTACGGTCCTGATGCATGGCCGTGCCCGTACGACGGCGATCTACGGCGGGAGGCAGCAGAAGGCGCCTGGTATGCCCTGAAGCGGCTTGCTTCCCCGAGGCCGCGGGTGCTGGTGCTCGTCACCGAAATCATCGAGCGCACCGCAGACACCGGTCCCGGCGATGTGAAGTTCGCGGCGGCACATGCGGTCTGGCGTGCGATGGGGCAAGTGCCGACGGACCCTCCGCACATCGATCAGGACGGCATACCTGTCTTCCCGAGCTGAGACAGGCGACGGTGGGCGATAAGGGTGGCGGCGATGCCGGCGAAGGCGAGAAAGTGCTCGGGCTTTCGTTCGTAGCGGCGGTTCAGACGTCGGCAAGCCGCCGGCCACGAGATTGTGCGCTCCACCACCCAGCGATGGCGGCCCAGGCGCTGAGAGCTCTCGACGCCCTTGCGAGCGATGCGGGGCATGATGCCGCGGGAGCGGAGCCAGCTCCGCAAGCGGTCATAGTCGTAACCCTTGTCCGCATGCAGCTTGCCCGGGCGACGTCGGCGAGGGCCCCGTGGAGAGCGAATGGGAGGAATGCCCCTCACCAACGGCTCCAGACCCTGGCTGTCGTGCAGGTTCGCGGCCGAGATGCCGATCGAGATCGGCAGACCGTTTCGGTCTGTGACCAGGTGGATCTTGGACCCGTTCTTGCCAGGGTCGGTCGGATTCGGTCCGGTCAGCGGCCCCCTTTTGCTGCCCGCACGCTGACGGAGTCGATTGCACATCGCGACCGGTCGAGCTCTCCTCGAGACCCCAGCTCATCAAGGACGACACGATGCAGCCGGCCCCACACTCGGGCCTGGCTCCATTGAGCAAAGCGCCGGTAGACGGTCTGCCAGCACGGGCCGAACACCGGCGGGAGCTGCCGCCAAGTACAGCCCGAGGTCGCCACGAACACGATCGCGGCGAGCACCTCGCGGTCCCCAGCCCGGCGCCGACCACCGCCTTGCGGACGTGTCACTTCGGTAGGCGGTACGACCCGCCGGAACAGGTCCCACAGCTCATCGGGCACCAGACGCTCTACAAGACTCACCATGACCGGTCCGCGAAGCCACCTGCCATAAGAAACGAGGTCTTAGTGAGCGTTTGGTTCTGGTATTGAACGGTTTATGGGGGCTTTCAGGAGCCAGGTCGAGCGCTCAACGAAGCGATTCGCCGGAAAACGCCGTCTCTGCGGCAATCAGCAGGGCAGCAATGCGCCGGGTTCCTTCCAAGAGCTCCTGTCTCATTTGGAAACCTACCGGTTCGTACCGAGTGGAAAACG
>NZ_JBVHTR010000013.1:0-13184 GCF_055565775.1 Streptomyces sp. NPDC028331
CTCGCCGGCTACGGCGGCATCTTCCAGCGCAACACCCGGGCCTCCGGGGTGATCCCGCAGATCAGCGTGATGCTGGGCCCGTGCGCGGGCGGCGCGGCGTACAGTCCGGCGCTGACGGACTTCGTGTTCATGGTCCGTGAGACCTCGCAGATGTTCATCACCGGTCCGGACGTGGTCAAGGCGGTGACCGGCGAGGAGATCACGCAGAACGGTCTGGGCGGCGCGGACGTGCACGCCGAGACCAGCGGTGTGTGCCACTTCGCGTACGACGACGAGGAGACCTGCATCGCCGAGGTGCGCTACCTCCTCTCCCTGCTGCCGCAGAACAACCGGGAGAACCCGCCGCGGGTGGAGTGCACCGACCCGGTCGACCGGCGCTCGGAGGTCCTGCTGGACCTGGTGCCCGCCGACGGCAACCGGCCCTACGACATGGCCAAGGTGATCGAGGAGATCGTCGACGACGGCGAGTACCTCGAGGTCCACGAGCGCTGGGCCCGCAACATCATCTGCGCGCTGGCCCGGCTGGACGGCCAGGTGGTCGGCATCATCGCCAACCAGCCCCAGACCCTCGCCGGCGTCCTCGACATCGAGGCGTCGGAAAAAGCTGCACGTTTTGTGCAGATGTGTGACGCTTTTAACATCCCGTTGGTGACGTTCCTGGACGTTCCCGGGTTCCTTCCGGGTGTGGACCAGGAGCACGGCGGGATCATCCGGCACGGGGCGAAGCTGCTGTACGCGTACTGCAACGCGACCGTGCCGCGGATCTCGCTGATCCTGCGCAAGGCGTACGGAGGTGCGTACATCGTGATGGACAGCCAGTCCATCGGGGCGGACCTCACCTACGCCTGGCCGACCAACGAGATCGCCGTGATGGGCGCGGAGGGCGCGGCCAACGTGATCTTCCGCCGCCAGATCGCGGATGCCGAGGACCCCGAGGCCATGCGGGCGCGGATGGTCAAGGAGTACAAGTCCGAGCTGATGCACCCGTACTACGCGGCCGAACGGGGCCTGGTGGACGACGTCATCGACCCGGCCGAGACCCGCGAGGTCCTGATCAGGTCCCTGGCGATGCTGCACGCCAAGCACGCCGACCTGCCCTCCCGCAAGCACGGCAACCCCCCGCAGTAACCGAGCGGACCCATCGCGGCAACCCCGCGGACCTCTCTCTCACGGAGACTGACAGCCATGAGCAACCCTGACATCCGCGTCGAGAAGGGCCACGCCGAGCCCGAGGAAGTGGCCGCCATCACGGCCGTCCTCCTGGCCCGCGCCGCGGCCCAGCCGCCCGCCCCGACCCACCGCGGCCGAGCCAAGGCAGGCTGGCGCCGCCTGGAACGCGAACCGGGCTTCCGCGCACCGCACAGCTGGCACGCGTAAAGCTGCGCCGCTCGAGCCGTCCCTGAAGGGCCCCTCCGCTTGGGAGGGGCCCTTCTTGCTGTGCAGCCTCTTGCTGTGCAACTTCTTCCTGTGCACGGGAAAAGGTGAGGGCCCCTCCGCAAGAAGGGGCCCGGGGTGCGCCCCCTGAAGGGGCGCGGGGAACTGCGCGACAAGCCACGTACGGCCCGCAGCCGGCGTGCGGCCATACGGGGCACCCGTATGGCCGCAACCTCCGTCTCACGAACTAACGAAGCCGAGCCATCAGCGCGTGCTCCACGAGAGTGATCAGCGCGGACTTCGCGTCGGCGCGATGTCTCGCGTCCGTCGTGATGATCGGCGTGTCCGGACCGATCTGCAGGGCCTCCCGGACCTCGTCCGGCGAGTACGGCTGCTGGCCGTCGAAGCCGTTGAGCGCGATCACGAACGGCAGGCCGCTGTTCTCGAAGTAGTCGACCGCGGGGAAGCAGTCGGCCAGGCGCCGGGTGTCCACCAGGACGATCGCGCCGATCGCACCGCGCACCAGGTCGTCCCACATGAACCAGAAGCGGTCCTGGCCCGGCGTGCCGAACAGGTACAGGATCAGGTCCTGGTCGAGGGTGATACGGCCGAAGTCCATGGCCACCGTGGTGGTGGTCTTGTCCCCGGTGTGGGTGAGGTCGTCGATGCCCGCCGAAGCAGACGTCATGACGGCCTCCGTGCGCAGCGGGTTGATCTCCGAGACGGCGCCGACGAACGTGGTCTTGCCCACGCCGAAGCCGCCCGCCACCACGATCTTCGCGGAGGTGGTGGAGCGGGAAGGACCGCCGCTAGAGCTTGCGAAGTCCACTGAGCACCCTTTCGAGCAGTGTCACGTCTGGCTGGCCGCCGGCGTTCTCGTCGCCGCCGGGCTGATGGATGGCGACCAGGCCCGCCTCCGCCAAGTCGGCGACGAGGATCCTGGCCACGCCGAGAGGGATCGTGAGCAGTGCCGAGATCTCGGCCACCGACTTGATTTCCCGGCACAGGTTGCAGATCCGCTGATGCTCGGGCAACTGGCCCTGCATCTGGTGCGGTTGTGCGGTGGTGTGCACCAGCGCCTCGATGGCGAGCTGGTAGCGCGGCCTGGTGCGGCCGCCCGTCATGGCGTACGGACGCACCAGAGGGTTGTTCGAGGACCCGGCGGGCGCCGGTTCGGGGGAGCGGCGCTGCGGCTGCACGGGCTGGATACGCGGCGCCGGCGGCTGGTCGTACGGCGACGGGCCGGGCCCCTGGGGGCCCTGCGGCGCGTACGGCTGCCGCCACTGGCCCGGAGCGGAGGGGAAGTCGTACCGGTTCTGGTCTCCCTGGCCCGGGCCCTGACCGGGGCCGTAGGACCAATTACCGGTAGGCGAACCGCCTGGGGGTGTTGCCACGTTCTCTCCTCCTCCGACCGCGCCGGGCACCCATCCCTGTGGAAGCCGCGTCCCGAAACCTTACGGCCCCGGGACGCTCAAACGCACCGTTCGTCTTCTAGTTGAGAAGGCTCCCCTGGAGCTCCGCACGAAGGTCCGGAGTCAGGACCGTACCGGCACGGTCGACCAGAAGCGCCATCTCGTACCCAATGAGGCCGATGTCCGCCTCCGGGTGTGCGAGAACCGCGAGCGACGAACCGTCGGAAATGGACATGATGAACAGGAATCCCCGCTCCATCTCCACAACCGTCTGGTTCACATTGCCGCCCTCGAAGATGCGGGAGGCACCCGCGGTCAGCGAGGTCAGACCGGACGCGACGGCCGCCAACTGGTCGGCGCGATCGCGCGGAAAGCCTTCGGACATCGCCAGAAGGAGTCCGTCGGCGGAGACCACCACCGTGTGGGACACCCCGGGGGTGTTGTCCACGAAGTTGGTGATCAACCAGTTCAGGTTCTGTGCCGCCTGGCTCATCGGGCTCACACTAACGCTCCTGGTTGTAGGTGCTGTCAGGACCGAAGCCCTGGCCGTTCGTTTCACTGCCTGCTTGGCGTCCCCGCTGGACGCCTCGGCGCAGGTTGCTCAGCCTGCCCCTGACGTCCTCGGGGGCACGGGAGACCTGGGGGCCTCCCTGCGGGGTCGCCTCCGCGGCGCCCTCGATCAGGTTCGCCTTGGGTACCCGTCGAGGCAGACCGGAAGCGGTCACCCCGCCCGCCTTGGGTTTCCGGAGCTGCGCTGCCTGCTGCCACCGCTCGTCGTTCGCGGAGCGCCAGTCGCCGCCCGTCTCCCTGGCCGCCGGCGGATCCTGCGTCACGGGCTGGGCTCGGCCGGCGGCACCGCTCGCGGTGGAGCCGCGGCGGGGCAGTCCGGCGTCGGTCAGCTCGTGGACGGCGGAGGGGGCCGGTCCCGGACGGTCGAAGCCTACGCGGTCCCGCTCACTCACGTCACCGGCCTGCGCGGATTCCGGTTCGGGACTGTACTCGGAGCGGTAGCCGCTCTGGAAGTCGTCCTGCCGGGGCCAGTCGTCCTGGTGCGCCGGCTCCTCGAAGGAGGAGAACGTCTCGGCCGCGGCCGGGGCGGACCGGTCCGCCGTACGGCCCTCCGGTGCCTGGTCCGCGTATGCGGGCTCCGGGTAGCCGCCGCCGGACGGGAAGCCGTCGTTCTGCGGCAGGCCGCCGTTCTGGGAGAAGTACGGGTCCTGGTACGCGGTCTGCTGGGGCTCCGCGTACGCCGTCTGCTGGTCGTACGACGCCCGCTGCTCCTCGTACGCGTGCTGCCCGGTGTCGTACGGGGACTGACCGTTGTCGTAGGCGTGCTGTCCGTCGCCGTAGGCGGGCTGCTGCGTCTCGAACCCGTCCTGGTACGAGGAACCGGTCCGGTCGCTCTCCGGCGCCTCTAGCTGCCGGTTCGTGCCCTGGACCTGGGCCTCCAGGGCCGCACGGCGCTCCTCGCGCATCAGTGAGCGGCCGACGGGGTCCAACTCCCGTATGTCGTTGGGCACCTCGGTGTAGCGGCTGTCGTCGAAGCCCAGCTCCGCCGCCGTCCGCAGCGGCTGCCCGTCGAAGCTCTCGCCCTGGAAGGGACTCTGCTCGGGGATGATCTGCGAGACGGTGAACTCGTCGCGCTCGAGCTGCTGCTCGCCGCCACCGCCGTGGGTGATGGCGTCGGGGAGCATGACCAGCGAGGTGGTGCCGGCCTGTTCGCCCGAGGGGCGGAGCTGGACCCGGATGCCGTGCCGGTCGGACAGCCGGCCGACCACGAACAGGCCCATGCGCTGCGAGATCGCGGCGTCCACGGTCGGCGGGTTGGCGAGCTTGTGGTTGATGTCCGCGAAGTCCTCGGCGGTCAGGCCGATGCCCTTGTCGTGGATCTCGATCATGATGCGGCCGTCGGGCAGCCGGGTGGCGGTCACGCGCACCTTGGTCTGCGGAGAGGAGAACGTCGTGGCGTTCTCCAGCAGCTCCGCGAGCAGGTGCACGAGGTCGGTCACGGCGCGGCCGTGGATCTCGGCCTCCGGGACGCCGGACAGCTCGATGCGCTCGTACTGCTCCACCTCGGAGGAGGCGGCGCGCAGCACGTCGATCAGCGGGACCGGCTGGTCCCAGCGGCGGCCGGGCTCCTCGCCGGCGAGGACGAGGAGGTTCTCGCCGTTGCGGCGCATACGGGTCGCGAGGTGGTCCAGCCTGAACAGGTTCTCGAGCTGGTCCGGGTCGGCCTCGTTGTTCTCCAGCTCGGTGATCAGGGTCAGCTGGCCCTCGATCAGCGACTGGTTGCGGCGCGAGAGGTTGGTGAAGATCGCGTTGATGTTGCCCCGCAGCAGGGCCTGCTCGGCGGCGAGCCGGACGGCCTCGCGGTGGACCTGGTCGAAGGCGCGGGCGACCTCGCCGATCTCGTCCGTGGAGGAGATGGGGATGGGGGCGACCCGGGTGTCGACCCGGCCGGGGTCGGTGCGCGAGAGCTGGTCGACCAGCATCGGCAGACGCTGCTCGGCGACCCCGAAGGCCGCGTTGCGGAGCTGGCGCATCGAGCGGCTCATCTGGCGGGCCATGAGGCCGGCGATGATGAACGCGGCGAGCAGGGCGACGACGACGATGGCGCCGGTCACGAACGCGGACTGCTTGGCGTTGTCGGCGATGTCCGAGGCGTCCGCCACGGCCTTGTCGGCCATGTCCGACTCGATCTGGCGGTAGGCGTTGAACTTGAGTGTGTTGACCGCCCACCAGTTCTGCGGCGTGATGCCCTGCTGGGCGAGCGCGGCGCGGGCCGTGGTGCCGGTGGACGGCAGCGAGGCGAGGGCCGAGACCATCTGGGTCGGGTCGGACGGCGGGGGCACGTAGTTCGGGTCCTTGGCCTTGGCCTGCTGGGCCATGGCCGCGCCGTCGGACTGGATCTTCTTCTGGAGAACGGAGAGCTTGTCGGCGTCCGCCTGCGTGCCGCCGCCGATGTACTCCTCGACGGCGATGCCCTCGAGGTAGGCGTACGAGGACAGGGCGACGCGCTGCTTGGCGAGGCTGGTGTCCGAGGTGCCGGGCTTGATCAGCATGTGCATGCCGATCGAGCGCTCCAGGGACAGCGCGGCCTTGGTCAGCGAGATGGCGTAGACGGTCCGGCCGTAGCTGGTGATGTTGCCGGTGCCCAGACCGAGTTCGTTGGCGAACTCCATCAGCGGGTGCTGGACCTGGACGTAGCCTTCCTCGGTCTGCACCCCGCTCAGGGCGGAGGTGTAAGCGCCCTGGCGCAGGGCCGGCAGCTTGGTCTCCGCTTTGCGGAAGATGGAGAGACGGCGCTCCAGGCCCGACTTGTGGGGCATGTTCCGGGCCGCCTGGTCGAAGGCCTTGGCGGCCTGGTCCGTGGCGCTGCGCGCCTGGACGACCGTCGGGTCGTTCTGGCCCTTGCCCTGGAGGAGGGGAGCGGCGCTGACGTCGCGCTCGGTGATGAGCGCGTTGGCGTAGGTCAGGGACGCCTGCACGAGACGGGCCGTGTTCTCCGCGTCCCGCGCCTGCCGCCAGGTGTCGATCGAGCTCTTCACCTGGAAGCCGCCCATCACCAGGCCGACCAGCACGGGTATGAGCAGGATCGCGTTCAGCCTGGTCGGCACGCGCCAGTTGCGCGGGGAGAAGCGGCTGCCGCTGGGCGGGAGAGCCGTCGGCTCCGGACCGGGCACTTGTGCGGGTGCCGCACCGCGCGGCGGCGGGGTGAAGTTGCCCCGTGCCGACGGCTCGGGACCGTTCTTGCTTCGCCTCACTCGACCAACAACCTCTCGGCGACGGCACCTACGTCGTGCCGCGGTGTCTCCAGAGCCCTGTCTGAGACAAGTACGTCTTTGACTATTGGGCAGTTCAGGCATTCCAGCACGTCAGCCTGCGCGATTCCAAACACTCGGAATCTGGGATTCCGGAGGCTGGATGCCGTAGATAAAACGGTCATAAAGAGCGAGCCCCGCCAAAAGGCGGGGCTTTTGTGAGCGCAGCGGTACCGACCGACCGCGCGGTGTGTCGGTACCACCGAATTTCTCTGTCGAAACGTTATGAACACCCGGGCCGACCGTGTCAAACGCCACAGCCGGCACCGGTGATCTACGACAACTGCCGTATGGTGCCGCCGACTTGATCTACCGCAGGCGGGCCATGAGCGCATGTTCCACCAGCGTGATCAGCGCACTCTTCGCATCGGCACGGTGCCGGGCGTCCGTCGTGATGATCGGCGTGTCCGGACCGATCTGCAGCGCTTCCCGCACTTCGTCGGGCGTGTAGGGCTGGTGCCCGTCGAAGCCGTTGAGCGCGATCACGAACGGCAGGCCGCTGTTCTCGAAGTAGTCGACCGCGGGGAAGCAGTCGGCCAGGCGCCGGGTGTCCACGAGCACCACCGCGCCGATCGCACCGCGGACCAGGTCGTCCCACATGAACCAGAAGCGGTCCTGGCCCGGGGTACCGAACAGGTACAGGATCAGGTCCTGGTCGAGGGTGATACGGCCGAAGTCCATGGCCACCGTGGTGGTGGTCTTGTCCCCGGTGTGGGTGAGGTCGTCGATGCCCGCGGACGCGGAGGTCATGACGGCCTCCGTGCGCAGCGGGTTGATCTCCGAGACGGCGCCCACGAACGTGGTCTTGCCGACGCCGAAGCCGCCCGCCACCACGATCTTCGCGGAGGTGGTCGCCCGCCCTCCGTCAGAGCTTGCGAAGTCCACTGAGCACCCTTTCGAGCAGTGTCACGTCCGGAGCGCCGCCGTTGCTCTCGTCGCCACCCGGCTGGTGGATGGCGACGAGTCCGGCCTCGGCGAGGTCCGCGACGAGAATCCGGGCCACACCGAGCGGCATGGCCAGCAGCGCCGACACCTCGGCCACCGACTTCACCTCGCGGCACAGGTGGCAGATCCGCTGGTGCTCCGGCAGCAGTCCCATCAGCTGGGCCGGGTCGGCCGTGGTGCTGATCAGTGCCTCGATGGCGAGCTGATAGCGCGGCCGGGTCCGGCCGCCCGTCATCGCGTACGGACGGACCAGCGGCTGGTCGCCCTCGTCCCCGTACGGCTCGGCGTACGGATCGTGAGAGGCGGTGGGCGGGGTCATGAATCCTCCGGGCGGGACAGCAAGTCGGTCAGTCGTGCCGTCTGACGGGGCCGGTGGGGGGACTGTGGCGGCCTGACGGTGATTTCGTGAGGTGGGTGGTACCGGGGCCGGTCAGTGGAGCAGACTGCCCTGGAGTTCGGCGCGCAGGTCGGGGGTGAGTACCGCGCCCGCGCGGTCGACCAGGAGTGCCATCTCGTAACCGACCAGGCCGATGTCGCACTCGGGGTGGGCGAGCACGGCGAGGGACGAGCCGTCCGAGATGGACATCAGGAAGAGGAACCCGCGTTCCATCTCGACGACGGTCTGGGCCACCGTGCCGCCCTCGAAGATCCGGGAGGCTCCGGCCGTCAGCGACGTGAGCCCGGAGGCCACGGCCGCAAGCTGGTCGGCGCGGTCCCGCGGGAAGCCCTCCGACAGCGCCAGAAGGAGACCGTCGGCGGACACGACGACGGTGTGGGACACCCCGGGGGTGTTGTCCACGAAGTTGGTGATCAACCAGTTGAGGTTCTGTGCCGCCTGGCTCATCGGGCTCAACTAACGCTCCTGCTGGTGAGTGGGGCTGGGGAAGCTGCCGGTCTGGCCGGTACCGGCCTGGCGACCCTGGGCGATGCCCCGTCGGAGATTGGTCAGCCGGCCGCGCACGTCGTCGGGCGCGCGCGAAACCTGCGGACCGGTGTGGTGCTGTTGCTGCTGGGCCGTGCCCGGCACGAGGTTCGCGCGCGGGACCCGGCGCGGCAGGCCGGAGGTGGTGACCCCGCCGGAGGCGGGCTGCCGTACGCGCTCGGCCTGGCGGACGAGCTCGTCGTTCGGGGAGGTCCGCCACGACGAGCCGGCAGGGCGCTGGGGGGCCGGGGCGGGCTGGGCCTGCGGGGCGGCCTGCGGCGCCGGAGCACCGCCCTGCTGCCGCTCGCGGAACCAGTTGGTCTCGAGCGTGTCGTACAGCGGCGTACGCCCGTCGCCGGGACCCGCCGCCGGGGGCAGGGCCTCGGGCTCCTGACGGCGCTGAGGCTGCTGCGGGGCCGGCGGCCGGGAGACGCCGTAGGCGTCACCGCCCGCCTGCGGACGCTCGAACTGTCCGGTGGAGGACGAGTCCTGGCGGTTGCCGTAGCCCGGGGCCGGGAACTGGCCCGTGCCGGAGCCGTCGTAGCCCTGCGGGGCGAACCGGCCGGTCGTGGCGGGGTCCTGGGTGCGGCCGGGCGCCGGGAAACGACCCGTGTCCTGGCCGTGCCCGCCCGCCGGGAACTGATCCGTGGCAGCACCCGGGTTGGGGGCGCCGAAGACGTCGGAGCGGACGAACTGCCCGTTGTCCGCGGCATTGCCGGCGGGGCGCGGGGCGTCGAAGTCCGGGCGCGGGAACTCGGACGTGGAGCCCGGGCCCTGACGGTCGTCGATCCGCGGCATGGGCGAGGTCGAGGTCAGCGCGTCCGGCTCCTCGTGGCCGCGCGGGGCGTCCAGCGAGGTGCGCGGCACCGGCGGCTGCGCGTTCTCGTCGCTCCAGCTCGGCGTGCGCTGCTGCGGGCCGGCACCGGGCAGCTCCGCCCGCGGACCGCCACGCCCGGGAAGCTGCGGACGGCGACGGCCACCGCGCTCCTTGGGCTGCTGCGGCGACTGCTGCTGAGGCTGCTGCTGTTGAGGCTGCTGCGCCGGTACGGGGGCGCTGTCGCCGAAGCCGGCCGGGCGCAGGCCCGGGCCGCCGTCACCGAAACCGCCCTGGCGGGAGCCGGGCTCCTGGAAGGCCTGGGCCGCCTGCAGCCCCTGCGGGCCGCCCTGTCCGAAGGCTCCGGCGCCCGCACCCGCGCCCGCCGGAGCCGGACGGCCCTGCGGGGAGACGGGTGCCTGCGGGGCACCGGGGCCGCCGGGACGGCCACCGGGGAAGGCACCGGGCAGCGCGGCGCGCGGGCCCTGACCGGAACCCACCTGCCCACGCTGCGGGGCGGCGTCGAGATCCGGGCCACCGGCGGGCCGGTTGCCCTGCTGTGCCTGGCGACGGGCCGCGGCCGCACCTGCGGCCGCCTGCGCGGCGGCCGGGCCACCGGAGTGCGGGGCGCCCTGGCCGGGCTTGCCCGGAGTGGGCTTCTTGCCGCCCTGGGCGACGTCGACCGGGAGCATGACCAGCGCGGTCGTACCACCGGAGTCGGACGGGCGGAGCTGGATGCGGATGCCGTGGCGCTGCGACAGACGGCCGACCACGAACAGACCCATGCGGCGGGAGACCGAGACGTCCACGGTGGGCGGCGAGGCGAGCCGCTCGTTGATCGCCGCGAGGTCCTCGGGCGACAGACCGATACCGGTGTCGTGGATCTCGATCAGGACGCGGCCGTCGGGCAGCGCGTGACCGGTGACCTTGACCTTGGTCTGCGGGGAGGAGAACGAGGTGGCGTTCTCGAGCAGCTCGGCGAGCAGGTGCACCAGGTCGTTGACGACGCGGCCGGCGACCTCGGTGGCCGGGACCGCCGCCAGCTCGATGCGCTCGTACTGTTCCACCTCGGACGCGGCGGCGCGGAGCACGTCGACCAGCGGGACCGGGCGGGTCCAGCGGCGGCCCGGCTCCTCACCGGCGAGGACGAGGAGGTTCTCACCGTTACGGCGCATACGCGTCGCGAGGTGGTCGAGCTTGAACAGCGAGGAGAGCTGGTCCGGGTCCGCCTCGCGGGACTCCAGTTCCGAGATCAGCGAAAGCTGGCGCTGGATGAGGCCCTGGGAGCGGCGCGAGAGGTTTGTGAACATCGCGTTGACGTTGCCCCGCAGCAGGGCCTGCTCGGCGGCGAGGCGGACCGCCTCGCGGTGCACGTCGTCGAAGGCCGCGGCCACCTGGCCGATCTCGTCCCGGGAGTGCACACCGACCGACTCCACGGACGTGTCGACGTCCTGCGGGTCGGACTCGGAGAGCTGCTTGACCAGCTCGGGCAGGCGTTCCTGGGCGACCTTGGTGGCGGTCTCCTGCAGCCGGCGCAGCGAGCGGATCATGGAGCGGGCGACGACGAAGGCGCCGACGAGGGAGACACCGAGGACGAGGAGGATCAGCGCACCGGAGATGATCGCCTCACGCTGCGAGGCGTTCTTCAGCTCGCGGGCCTTCTGCTCCATCTGCTCCAGGAGCGTGCCCTCGATGCTCTTCATCTGCTGGATCTTGGTCGAGTCGTCGTCGACCCAGTCCTTGTACGAGCGCTTGTCCTGCGACTGGAGGCCGTCCGCGCTCTTCAGCACGCGGCTGGCGTACTGGTCCGCGGCCTCGATCGTCGGGCTGCCCTGGTCGATCGGCTTCGTCAGGTCCTCGGCGCCGTCGCCGTAGATGCTGCGGAAGCTGTCCAGCTCGGAGTCCTGGCTCTCCAGGGCCGAGAGGGCGTACTGGCGGTCGTTCTCCGAGAGGTCGCCGAACGTGGTGTTGCTCGCCGGCAGGGCCGCCGCGATGACCGCGCGCTGCTCCGACGCGTACTCCTTGGCGGTCGAGAAGGCCGCCAGGGCGCGGGTGCGCTGGATCATCTCCGGGTTGCTGGTGGCCTCCGCCATGTCCTGCGACAGGCCGAGCAGTCCGGTGATCAGACGGTGGTACGCCTCGACCGTCTGCGTGGAGTTCTTGGGGTCCTTGTAGGCGTTGGCGCGAATCGCGCTGAGGTTGTTCAGCTCGCTCGCGATGCCGACGATGCTGTCGCGCACACCCGAGAGCTGGCCGCTGCCGGAGGCGTCGCCGATCTCCTGGGTGCCCTCGAGGAAGGCGGAGCGGGCCCGGTTGGTCTTGTCGCGGACGCCCTTGACCGTGTAGTCGTTCGCGCTCGCGCCGTGGGCGAGGGGGCCGGCGGACTGGTCGCGCTCGTCCTGGAGCGCCTCGGCGAGCTGTGTCGCCTGCCTGGTCATGTCCGTCAGCAGCTTCATGTTGTCGAGCTGCTGGATCTGGTCGACGTTGTCGCTGATGCGCAGGGCGCCGAGCGAGGTCGCCGCGACCACGGGGAGCGCGAGCAGCGACACCAGACGCGTGGAGATGCGCCAGTTGCGCAGCGCCATACGTGAACCGGCGTCGACCGGGGGAGTGCTCTTGGGTGTCGGGGGCGCCGGGGGCGGCGTGGCCGACGTGCCGAGCGTGGGGGCACCGGTGCGCCCGGGCCGCTCGGGGCCGCCGGCGGCCGGTGCCGGTCCCTGGTTCTGGGCGTGCTGGGGCGAGGAACCGCGGTCGGTCCCGCCATGCGGCTCCGGCTCCGCCGAAGCGCTGCCATCCCTCTTGAAACGTCCCTGCACTAGCGTCGCAACCTCTGGACCAGGCGTCCCTCCGCGTGAGCGGCGGGACGGTGTCGGCGTCGTGGGGAGCGCCCTGAATACGCTCCCCGGGTGGTCGTGAGTGACCGGCGCTGGCTCCCCCTTCCCGCCGCTGTTCGGCGCTGCGTTGCGCCCCCTGTGCGCCGGTGCGATCCCGCGGCGGTCCGTGGAATTCCAGCACAGTGCCGGATCTCCAACAAGGCCAACGGGTGAGGCTGTGACCACAGTGACACCTTGTGAGGGGCGCGTCACCGGACGTAGAAAGTGATGTCGTGCATAAGGGGCGTATACGGACGAGGTGTTGAGGTGTGCCCGGTGTCCCAGTCGCCATGATCAGGAGCGGAATGCGGGCTTCAATGGAGCAATGTCCGTTTCACTGCAGGGGGTTGGCGGCCTCGATTGCCCCTTTTGTCCGCGAGTCAGTGAGGAAACTCACACGGCGATCAGACCCTCTTCAGGGCTTTGCGCGGGAATTGGATGTTTAGCCTGACGCTTTACAGGGATGGCGAATCCGACAACCCGCGCCCCGGCGGCGGCCCTTGAGGCCCGCCCGGCGCCCGCAACGACGAGGTCAACGACAACAGTGAAGACCACGATGATGTTCCGCACCATAGCGAACCCGCGGCGGACGACGCTGGTGAACCTCACCGATGCCGAGGAGCTGCAGGCGCCGGCGACCCCGGAACACTCCGTCGACCTTCCCACCCAGACCGCCAATCCCAAGCGCACCGTCCTCATGGAGATCCCGGCCCAGGTCTCCGTCGCCCAGTAGTACGCACGGCGGACGCCGCCCGCTCAATGGGGGCGAGGGCGTCCGAGGGACCGATCTTCCGGCGCCCCTCTCTTCCGGCGCCCCGCGGCAGGCCCCCCAAGGAGGGCGTGCGCCGTGCCGTCCGGCACCGGCGCGCGGCTCCCGCACGGCAGGCGCGGAGATCACAAGATGCGGCGGGGGAGGGGGGGGGGGGGGGAAGGAGGGGGGGGGGGGGCGCGTCTTTGGGGGGGGGGGAGAGACACCCTCCCGTAGGGGGGGGGGGCAAAAATCCTCCGTGCGCGCCTCCCAAA